>NZ_JACHHY010000021.1 GCF_014202905.1 Chitinivorax tropicus
GGCATGGCGTCTCGATTACAACCGCTCCCGGCCACATAGTGCGCTGGGATATTTAACGCCGGAAGAATTCCGGCAGAAGTACCACCAACAGAGGATCCAGGTTGCTAATTAAAGACTGGGATACCTAACGGGGAAAGGTCATTTGGATACGACGAGTAAGTCGACCAAATCTGCGAGCAATAATAAGCGATGGGTCGCGATCATAGGATTGAATGTTTGAACTCGCGGAATGCTTGGTAACCAGCGATCAATGTGTTCTAAAACAGAGTGGAAGTCGTCATCCGTCAACTCATATGCCGGTGTTTCCCCGACTACGCACAATCCTTGATTGCGTTCCACTCTGGTGAGTGGGCCGAGTTTCAAGAAGGATCGTTCCAAGGTGTGTGTCTCTTGGACAACAACAAGTAGAGATTTAACTAGGGAATTGTCTACGGCCAGCGCGCCTAGCTCAGCCAATGAGCCAGGAGACTCGGCGAACAGCACGGTTGCACGTGCGAGGTGACAGGCATCGCGTTCAAATTCAAGCAGGTCACTATAGCCAGAGAATGCCCACCATTCTGGATAGTCTTCCGGTCGAATAAGATCAGCTAACCACTCAAAGTGAGGGCAACTCGCATCTATCGATTTGTCCCAAAAGGATCTTCGCAAAGATGGATGCGGGTTGCCTTGATCATCAAGCATCCGGCCACCAAACACCCAAATTCGATTGGGTCGATTAATAACCAGACACTCCTGAGCATCTAATTTTTTTTGACAAAATCTATTAATTGCTCAGATGGCAAATTCAATTACCTTTAATTAGGCACGAAGCACTGGGGTGGCTCGCCGGCCCAGTGCTTCGTGCCGTTGATGCCATCCACTACAACTCAGTCCTGCGAAGCGCCGGACATTGATAGCAGAAGCTACCGATTCGCGTAATTGATGCCATAAGTATAGCCCACTATGAGGCATTAGTGGAATCATCGCGGCCACACATCGATGATGTGAGCGCCCATTCTGATTACTGCCAGTCTACTGGGAGCATGAGAAAGGCCCTGCTTCTGCAGGGCCTTTTCTTGGGTGCCATGCAAGATTTCATACTTTGGCTATCGGAAATTTCAAATTTTGACTACAAAATTTCAACCTTTCCGACTTCTGACAGCAAATGATCAATCCCAGCTCAGCGCCCCACCTGATTGGTACTCAATCACGCGGGTTTCGAAGAAGTTTTTCTCTTTTTTCAGGTCGATCATTTCGCTCATCCACGGGAAGGGGTTGGTGGCGCCGGGGAAGAGGGGGTCGAGGCCGATCTGTTGCATGCGGCGGTTGGCGATGAAGCGCAGGTAGTCTTTGAACATGGCGGAGTTCAGGCCCAGTACGCCACGGGGCATGGTGTCTTCGGCATAGGCGTATTCCAGATCCACCGCGCGTTTGAACAGGTCGATGATTTCGGCTTTGAAGCTGTCTGTCCACAGCTGGGGGTTTTCCAGCTTGATGGTGTTGATCAGGTCGATACCGAAGTTGCAATGCATGGATTCATCACGCAGGATGTATTGGTATTGCTCGGCAGCGCCGGTCATCTTGTTCTGCCGGCCCAGCGCCAGGATCTGGACGAAGCCGACGTAGAAGAACAGGCCTTCCATGATGCAGGCGAAGACGATGATGGATTTCAGTAGAGCCTGATCGGCTTCGAGCGTGCCGGTTTTGAAGTTCGGATCGGTGAGGGTGTCGATGAAGGGGATCAGGAATTCATCTTTGTCCCGAATCGATTTCACTTCATGGTAGGCGTTGAAGACTTCGCCTTCATCCAGCCCGAGGCTTTCCACGATGTATTGATAGGCGTGGGTGTGGATGGCCTCCTCAAAGGCTTGGCGCAGCAGGAACTGGCGGCATTCAGGGGCGGTGATCTGGCGATAGGTGCCCAGGACGATGTTGTTGGCTGCCAGGCTGTCGGCGGTGACGAAGAAGCCCAGGTTGCGCTTGACGATGCGGCGCTCGTCGTCGGTCAGGCCGTTGGGGTTCTTCCACAGCTCGATGTCGCGTTGCATATTGATTTCTTGCGGCATCCAGTGGTTGGCACAAGTGGCGAGGTATTTTTCCCACGCCCATTTATATTTGAACGGTACGAGTTGGTTGACGTCGGTGGTGCCGTTGATGATGCGTTTATCGACTGCTGCGACGCGGTTGTTGCTGTGCGCGACCATGCTGCCTGCATGGTGGGGCTGGCTGGGTGCTGCGGGACGCGGGGCGGCTTGATTGGTGGTATCGTCAAAGCTGAGCATGTATGCCACTCCTTAGGCTGATTATTGATTTTGATTCCCTGAGCGGGTGTTGGTTTCGTGTCAGGCTGGTATGGCCCGGCCTGATTCAGGCTCTGTTGATCAGGTGTCGGCGTGGGCGGCGAGACTTTGTCAACAGGGCCTAGGGGCAATGCTGCGCGGGCGGCATTGCGGGCGTTCGTTTCAGGCTGTGGAATGGGCTGCAGCCATCATGCGAGGTTTGTTCATGGTTACTCGTCGTCAATTCATACTTCACTATGTGCCGGCCATGGGGCTGGGTTGTTATTTGCAGCCTTCGGCGGCGTCTGAGGCCACGCCTTTGGATGTCAACGACCCCAAGGCAAAGGCGTTGGCTTACACCGAGGATGCCAACCAGGTTGATGCGGCCAAGCATCCGCGCTTCAAAGCAGGCCAGGATTGCGAGGCCTGTCAGCTGTATATGCCCACGGGGGACAGCTGGGGTACCTGTTCGCTGTTCGAGGGCAAGCTGGTGGCGGCCAAGGGGTGGTGCACGGCGTATCAGTGACGCGCTCAAGACCCAGCAAGGCCGGTGGCTGGATGTTGAGATGATTCGCCAATCCTTAAACAGGCTGTCAGCAGTCTGCTTAAGGATTGAGCCCCGCCGGGCGGCGGGGCGGTCTTGCTTATTGGCAGGCTTCACATTCCGGGTTGTCGATGGAGCAGAATTTCGCACCCTCTGCTGCGCCATCCCCGGCGGTGTAGTTGCCGGTTGCGGTGGTAGCCGATAGGCCGCCATCTACCGGTACTGCATTCAATTCACCGCCACGGCCCGTTGATTTTTCCGCACTGGTGGCGGCCAGGGTGCGTAGGTAATAGGTGGTCTTGAGGCCCTTGATCCAGGCGTGTTTATACAGCTCGTCCAGCTTTTTGCCGCTGGCGTTGGACATGTACAGGTTCAATGATTGGGCCTGGTCGATCCATTTCTGGCGGCGGGAGCCGCATTCCACCAGCCATTTCGGGTCGATCTCAAATGCGGTGGCGTAGAGGTCGCGCAGGTCTTGCGGGACACGGTCGATGCGGCCCAGGCTGCCATCGAAATACTTGAGGTCGGAGATCATGACTTCGTCCCATAGACCACGTTCTTTCAGGTCTTTCACCAGGTATTCGTTGACCACCGTGAATTCGCCCGACAGGTTCGACTTGACGAACAGGTTCTGATAGGTCGGCTCGATCGAGGCGGAGACCCCCACGATGTTGGCGATGGTGGCGGTCGGCGCAATCGCCAGGCAGTTTGAGTTACGCATACCGAATTGCTTGATGCGGGTACGCAGGGCGTCCCAATCCAGCGTGACGGAGCGATCCATGTCCAGATAGCCACCACGTTGCATGCCAAGCAGGTCGATGGAGTCGTGAGGCAACACGCCGCGATCCCACAGGCTGCCGGCATAGCTTGGGTACTTGCCACGCTCTTCGGCCAGCTCGGTGGAGGCCCAGTAGGCGTGGTAGGCGATCAGCTCCATTGAGCGATCTGCAAATTCCACGGCAGCGGCAGAGCCGTAAGGAATGCGCTGGATCTGCAGGCAGTCCTGAAAGCCCATCAGTCCCATGCCAACCGGGCGATGACGCAGGTTGGAGTTACGTGCTTTTTTGACCGGGTAGAAGTTGATGTCGATCACGTTGTCGAGCATGCGCATCGCGATCTGGATGGTGTGCTTGAGCTTTTCGCTGTCGAGCTGGCCATCTTTCATGTGGTTCACCAGGTTGATCGAGCCCAGGTTGCACACGGCGATTTCGCTGTCATTGGTATTGAGCGTGATCTCGGTGCAGAGGTTCGAGCTATGCACCACGCCCATATGCTGTTGTGGGCTGCGGATATTGCACGGATCTTTGAATGTGATCCATGGGTGACCGGTTTCAAACAGCATGGTCAGAATCTTGCGCCACAGTTGCAACGCGGGAACCCGCTTGTGGACGCGCATTTCGCCACGTGCGGCCTTCTCTTCATAACGCAGATAAGCGTCCTCAAAGGTTTGGCCGTACAGGTCATGTAGATCGGGCACCTCGGAAGGGGAGAACAGCGACCAGTCACCATTTTCCATCACGCGCTTCATGAACAGGTCGGGAATCCAGTTCGCGGTGTTCATGTCGTGGGTGCGGCGGCGGTCGTCACCGGTGTTCTTACGCAGCTCCAGGAATTCCTCGACGTCGGCATGCCAAGTTTCCAGGTAGGCGCACACAGCACCCTTGCGCTTGCCGCCTTGATTGACGGCCACGGCTGTGTCATTCACCACTTTCAGAAAGGGGACGATGCCTTGTGACTTGCCGTTGGTACCTTTGATGTGGCTGCCCAGTGCGCGGACGGGGGTCCAGTCGTTGCCCAGGCCGCCAGCGAATTTCGACAGCAGCGCGTTTTCCTTGAGTGCTTCGTAGATGCCGTCCAGATCATCTGCGACGGTGGTCAGGTAGCAGCTCGACAATTGGCTGCGCAACGAGCCTGAGTTGAACAGCGTGGGCGTGGACGACATGAAGTCGAAGGTGGACAGCACATTGTAGAACTCAATGGCGCGTGCTTCGCGGTCGATCTCATTGATGGCAAGGCCCATTGCCACACGCATGAAAAACGCCTGCGGCAGCTCGATGCGGGTGCCGTGGATGTGCAGGAAATAACGGTCGTACAGTGTCTGCAAGCCCAGATAGCCAAACTGATAGTCGCGATCATGCACCAGCGCGGCACTCAGGCGCACCAGGTCGAATTGCTGCAGGGTCGGGTCGAGCAGCTCGGCTTCGATCCCTTTGCGGATGAATTCCGGGAAATACTCGGCATAGCGGGTGGCCATGTCCTCATGGGCAATCTCTTCACCCAGCACTTCGCGGCGCAGACGGTTCAGCAGCAGGCGGGCGGTGACATAGCTATAGGCTGGGTCTTTTTCGATCAGCTGCCGGGCGGAAAGCTCGGCGGACTTGCGGACTTCTTCAGCAGGCACACCGTCGTACAGGTTTTTCTGGGTCTCGGACAGGATGTGGTCCGGGTCGGTGAATTGTTCCAAGCCCTTGCATGCAGAGCGGATCAGGGCCTTCAGCTTGTTGAGGTCAAGTGGCTGGGTGATACCGTTGTCGATCACATTGATGTCGGTGGCGACATCGGTTTCGCCGCGCTCGGCCCGTTCGCGCGAGCGCATTTCCCGATACAGTACATAGGCACGCGCCACATCATGCTCGCCAGAGCGCATCAGCGCCAGTTCGACCTGGTCCTGGATTTCTTCGATATGGATGGCACCGCCCTCAGGTTTGCGACGCATCAGCTGACGGATCACGATATCAGTCAGCTGCGCCACCAACTCGCGTACACGAGCTGAGGCCGCGCCCTGACCACCATGCACCGCCAGGAATGCCTTGGTCATCGCAACCGAAATCTTCATCGGTTCGAAAGGGACAACGCTGCCATTGCGGCGGATGCATTTGTAGGCGTTGTATTCCTGTTGCGAGGCGGATTCCTGTGGATACCCGCCAGCCGTTGGTGGAACGGCGGCGCTGTATGCCGTGTCGGTGGTGGAGTTGAGCATGCCAGATTCTCCGGTTATTAAGTTGTTGATAGGCTGTGGATAGGCTGTTAACAACACAATATGTAGTGGTTGTGTGTGTTATTTAGGACGAATTCTAGTGTGCTGGCGGAAAAATGCAACAAGAAAAAATAACGCTCGACGTATTGATCTTGAGCCATTTTTTTGCATCACCAGCCTGGTGAATGGGTGGTTGATCCACCTTGTTTCGTTGACGTTCCGGCCTGGGTTTCGCCGGGTGGGCTGGTCCGTCTTCAAGGTGGTTCTCCGGCGTTATGAGGGGCGGCTCATGCCTTGCTGGATGGCGCCGGTGGAGTCCATCCTGCCCGCATCCGACTCGTCGCGGGCTATGAATTCACATCAACAGAACCTAGAATCGAGATGATGCCAAAATCCCGAGACAGACAATGAAGAATACCGCGACGTTGTTGATATCCTGCCCCGATCAACGCGGATTGGTGGCTGCGATTGCCAATTTTCTCTATACCTATGATGCCAATATTATTCATGCGGATCAGCATCAGGATATTGATCAAGGGTTATTCCTGATGCGGGTGGAGTGGGATCTGTCCGATTTCAAACTACCTATCGACGCTTTTCCAGCGGCTTTCCAGCCGATTGCCGATCGATTCACCATGTATTGGCGGCTGAAGCTGTCACAGAACCGCTCCCGCATGGCGATTTTCGTATCCAAATATGATCATTGCCTGGAAGATCTGCTGTATCGCTTCAAAAGCGGCGAGTTGCAATGCGAGATTCCGCTGATCATCAGCAACCACGAAGATACCCGGCGCATGGTGGAGTTCCATGGCATTCCATTTCACCATATCGAAATGACGCGGGAGAACAAAGTGGATGCGGAGGCGCGGCAGTTGGCGTTGCTGACCGAGCACGGGGTGGACTTGATCGTGCTGGCCCGTTACATGCAGGTGCTGTCTGCGGATTTTGTCCGACGTTTTCCGCAGCAGATCATCAATATCCATCATTCTTTCCTGCCGGCCTTTGATGGTGCGAAGCCGTATCACCGTGCACATACCAGAGGGGTGAAGCTGATCGGCGCCACTGGTCATTATGTAACCGAGGTGCTTGACGATGGCCCGATCATCGAGCAAGGTGTGATCCGCATTTCGCACCGGGACTCGGTGGATGATTTGATCCAGAAAGGTCGTGATCTGGAGAAGGCTGTATTGGCGCGCTCCGTGCGTTGGCATTTGGAGCATCGTATTTTGGAGTACGGTAATAAAACCGTCATTTTTGATTGAGCGACTTCATTCGGATGATCTATCAACTCGTTCAGGACATGATCGACTTGGCCCGTTTCCGGGTCAGGCCCTTGACGGAATACCATTACCCCGGCTGGCAGATCATGTCTGTCGTCACCTTGATCGGCTTGTTTGCCGCAGCTTCCGCTAGTGACATTCAAGCCAGTGTGCCGGCCAGGATCGTCTTTTTTGTGATGTTGAAATGGCTGGAGTTATCTTTGATGAGCTGGTTTTTCAACTGGTGGATGCGCCAGGGGGAAAACTGGGATGGGGAAGGGGAGATCCTGCCATTGTTGGTGGCGTCCAGCGGAATCAACCTGCTGGCTCCTCTGCTGAGCTGGTTTCCTGACGGCGTCGCCCAGTTGCTGGCCATTGGCATGTCGGCCTATGGTGTGCTCGTTCTGGTGCAGGCGCTGAGCCTGGCGACTGGCGCCAGGCGGGGGCACGTCATCGGTGGAGTGCTGTTGTTCCTGCCGATGGCAGTGGCATGCTATCTGGTTGCGATTACTTTTGCAGTGCAGGTGGATTGGATCGCATTGGCGGATAAGTGAACGGGCGATGGCCTTGCCATCACGGAGCTTCTTCTGCGGGTTTGCCCAGGCACTTGCGCAGGGCATCATCAAATGCCGCAGCGGTCAGGCTGCAATGTAGTGCGGCGTGAAACTGCCCATGCTGGTAGATGAACAGGGCGGGCAGGTGGAACAACCCGAATTCCTGCCCAATGGCCGGGTCTTGCTGGACATCCACCTTGAACAGCTGATCGACGCTGCCTGCCGCCAAGGTGGGAATCAGCGCTTCCGCCCGCCGGCATGCGCCGCACCCAGGTTGGCCGAACAAGACCAGACTGATGCCGGGCTGCCGGGCAAGATGTTGATGAAATTGGCCTCCATGCAAGGATTGCCAGCCAAGTATTTGGCTGGAGTGGGGTGGCTTACTCATATAGGACTGGTGGATGGCTTTTACCTGGCCAATGTGGCCAACAAGGCCGGTTTTCAGGTGGCACGGGTCACCGCTTTTGTATCATGTGACGTAAGCCATACCATCCCATGCCGATCCACTCATGTAGCGCATAATAGCTGTCCATCAGGGCGGGGGCGCTTGGCACAAAGTCTGTTGCCAGGAGTTGCTTGGGGGGCTTGGTAAAGGCGGTCGGGGCAGGGTGGGCGATCAGCCCAGTGGGCTGAAAGCTGGCCATGGCGCGGGGCATATGCCATGCAGTCGTCACCAGCAGGATTTCGCGCACCTTGGCTTGGTGCAGCAAGGCAGCGCTTTGGCTGGCATTCTCGGCGGTGTTGTAGGCTTGATCCTCCACCCAGCGAACCGGCGTGGCGAATTCATGCTGTAAGACCTTGGCCATGACAGCCGCTTCGCTGATTTTCCCTGGGCGCCCCGGTGATCCACCGGTGACGAGGACGGGCAGGTGCGAGGCGCGATGCAGATAGGCTGCATAGCGGGCGCGTTCCAGCGAGAATCGATTGGTCGTGGTGCCGCCGTATTCTTCCCCGTACTCATTCACGCCGCCGCACAGGACGACAATGGCCTGGGCTGGCGGAAGCCGTTGGATGTCCAAGGCTGGGTAGGGTTGCAAGCAAATGATCAACCTGCTGGATACCATCGGCAGTGACAGCAGCGTGAGTGCAATCGGGCTGCCCACCAGCAGGCAGCGGGCCAGGCGGGGGGCGCGTGGCAGCATGCGCCAGCCAATCAGCATCAGGATCAGCAGACTGGCTGGCGGGAGCAGAAGGCTGCCAAGCAGCTTGAACAGCTGCTCGATCAATCATTCCCCCAGATAGGCTTGACGCACCTTGTCATTGTTCAGCAAGGACTGTGCGTTGTCGGTGAGGGTGATGCGACCGGACTCCATCACATAACCACGATCACTGATCTGCAATGCCAGCTTGGCGTTTTGCTCGACCAGTAGAATGGTCACCCCTTGCTTGGACACCTGCTTGATGACTTCGAAGATCTTTTGCACGATGATCGGTGCCAAACCCATGGATGGCTCGTCCAACAGCAACAGCTTCGGGCGCCCCATCAATGCACGGGCAATTGCGACCATCTGCTGCTCACCGCCTGATAGCGTGCCTGCCAATTGCTTATGGCGTTCTTTCAGGCGTGGGAAGATGGTGAACATCTTTTCCATATCAGTCGCGATGTCTGCATTGTCATTGCGATAGTAGGCCCCCATCTGCAGGTTTTCGGTGACGGTCAGTCGCCCGAAAATACCGCGACCTTCCGGAACCAGGGCCAGCCCACGCGACACCAGCGTGTGGTTGGACACGGTATTGATGTCCAGGCCACGATAGACCACTTTGCCGCCCGCCGGCTGCAGCATGCCAGACAGCGTCTTCAATGTAGTGGTCTTGCCAGCGCCATTGGCACCGATCAGCGAGACCAGCTCGCCCTCTTCGATGTTCAAATTGATGTTTCTGACTGCCTGGATGCCGCCATAGGCCACAGACAAGTTATTTACTTCGAGCAGGCTCATGTTGGCGAGGCTCCCAGATAAGCTTCAATCACGCGGGGGTCTTTTTGTACGACGGCGGGGATGCCCTCGGCAATCTTCTTGCCATAGTCGAGAACAGCGATCCGGTCGCATAGCCCCATCACCAATTTGACATCGTGCTCAATCAGCAGGATGGTCACGCCATCTCCACGGATCTTCTCCATCAGATCCCGCAGATCTTCAGTCTCCTTCGGGTTCATCCCGGCAGCGGGCTCGTCCAGCGCAATCAGCTGCGGGTCAGTCGCCAGCGCGCGAGCGATCTCCAGGCGGCGTTGGTCGCCATAGGACAGGTTGCGTGAAACGGCATTGGCGTGCCCGGCAATTCCTACGTAGTCGAGCAGCTCCATCGCGCGCTTACGGGTTTCTGCTTCTTCACGGCGTGTGCCCGGCAGTTTGAGCATGGCACCCCAGACGCCGGATCGGGTGCGGGCATGGCGCCCGACCATGACGTTTTCCAGCGCGGTCATGTTGGCAAACAGGCGGATGTTCTGGAATGTCCGCGCCAAGCCGTTTTCGACCATGGTGTAGGGCTTGTGGCCAATCAGTTGCTTGCCATTGAAAAACAGCGTGCCAGTGTCAGCGATGTACAGACCAGTCAGCACATTGAACAGTGTGGTCTTGCCGGCCCCGTTCGGGCCGATCAAGCCATAGATCTCTTTTTTGTTGATGGTCAACGAGACATCGGAGAGCGCTTGCAGGCCGCCGAATCGCTTATTGATGCCGTCGATTTTCAGCAGGACTTCACTCATGTTTTTTCTCCGCGTCTTGCAGGTTGGAATCTTCCTGTAGCTTGATCTTCTCGGTAGCCGGTTTCAGCTCGGCACGGCGACGCGAGCTGGGCCACAGGCCCGCCGGACGGAACAACATGATGACCACCATGGCCAGACCGAACAGCAGCATGCGCAGGTTTTCCGGGTCGATCAGTGGGCGGCCATCCTGGCTGTGCATCATATTGGCGACATCGCGCAGCAGCTCCGGAGTGACGGACAGCATCAATGCCCCCAGGATGACGCCAGGAATGTGGCCCATGCCCCCTAATACCACCATGGCCAGCACCATGATCGATTCCATCAGCGTGAAGCTCTCGGGGCTGACAAAGCCCTGGAAGCCGGCAAACAGGCCCCCGGCAATCCCGCCGAAGCTGGCACCCATGGCAAAGGCGGTCAGCTTGACGTTGCGGGTGTTGATGCCCATGGCCGTGGCTGCGATTTCATCTTCGCGAATCGCCACCCAGGCACGGCCAATCCGTGAATCCTGTAGGCGGATCGAGATGATGATGATCAGGATCGCCAGCGCCAGGAACAGATAGTAGTAAAGATAGGTGCTCTGCAGCGTGATGAAGCCCAGGTCGATCGGCTTGTGCAGATTCACCCCAGCGATTTCGATTGGGCCGACATTGTTGATGCCTTGTGGGCCGTTGGTGATGTTGATCGGACGATCCAGGTTGTTCATGAACAGCCGGATGATTTCACCAAAGCCAAGTGTGACGATGGCCAGATAGTCCCCTCGCAGCTTCAAGGTCGGAGCGCCCAGCAGCACACCGAACACGCAGGCCACCAGCGCACCCAGCGGCAGTAGCAGATAGATCGGCAGGTTCAACCCAAAGTGCGGGCTGTTCAATAGTGAGTACAGATAGGCACCAACTGCATAGAAGGCGATATAGCCCAGATCCAGCAGGCCGGCATAGCCGACGACGATGTTCAGCCCCAATGCCAACATGGCATAGAGCAAGGCGAAATTCAGTGCGCGTACCCAGGAATTACCGAATGTCTGACCGATGAAGATGGGTAACAAGGCCAGAATGACGCCAATGACAATCATGGAGATCGTCGCGGCCACTGGCGATTGTTTCAACTTTTCGATCAGGTATGGAGATTGACTCATACCACGTCCCCTTATTTGTTGTTATGCACGTTCGGCAACGCGTTCGCCCAGCAGGCCGGACGGACGGAACACCAATACTGCGATCAGCATTAGGAAAGCAAAGATGTCTTGGTAGTTACTGCCCAGCACATCTCCGGTCAACGGGCCGATGTAACCTGCACCCAGGCTCTCGACGATGCCCAGCAAAATGCCGCCGACCACTGCGCCAGCCAAGTTGCCAATGCCACCGAGCACCGCTGCGGTAAAGGCTTTCAGACCAATCATGAACCCCATGTTGGCATGAGCCTGGTCATAGTTGGCTGCGACCATGACGCCCGCGATGGCGCCCAGCGCTGCACCCAGTACAAAGGTCATGGAGATGATGTGGTTGACATTCACGCCCATCAGCGTGGCGACTTCCGGGTTCTGCGAGGTGGCGCGCATGGCGCGGCCCAGTTTGGTCTTTTCGACGATCCCCACTAGAACGCCCATGAAGACAATGGCCAGCACGACAATGACAATCTGCAGGTTGGTGATGGTGGCACCCATGATATCGATGGTTTCGACTTTGATGACCGAGGGGAACACCACATAGCGCTTACCCCAGATGACCATCGCCACCTGTTGCAAAATGATGGAGATACCGATCGCCGTGATCAGCGGGGCCAGGCGGGGCGCCTTGCGCAGTGGTCGATAGGCGATCTTCTCGATGCTGAATGAGAGCAGCATGCACGCCGCCATGGCAGCGCAGGTGGCCAGTGTGATGGTCACCACCCCAGGTAGGCCCAGATTCATCTGCAGGAGGACATTGATCACGGTGATCGACACCATGGCGCCGATCATGACGACTTCACCATGTGCGAAGTTAATCAAGCCCAGAATGCCGTATACCATGGTGTAACCCAAGGCGATCAGGGCGTAGATACTGCCGACGACGAGGCCGTTCAGTATTTGTTGAAGAAAAATATCCATAGTGGACCCTGTGTTGATGTTGTCGTGTAGTCAGTGTAGAACCGTTTCTGTCAAAGGCGGTAACTATCGACAGCTCGGTTTTTCTTATTGCGACCGGAATGAGGATGGGGCCGATCGTGTGCTGACATGATTCCGGGTACGAGCCAAGTCAGGATGCATGACGACTGCGGAATTGCTTCCGGGTTTTCACCGATTGTAAATATCAGTCGTAAAAATAGCGGCATCATTGCTGATGCCGCTATTCATCGCCACTTGCGGATTTCCCGAATGGCTAAACTGCCGTTCCGACTTGTTGCAAAGTGCCGCCTATGCAGCTTGGGATGGCCCCCGGAGGCGGTTTGGGAAACCGTAGCCGGGGCCATGCTCAACCTGAATGTATACCTGTATGGGTATCCAGGAAATCAGGACTTGCTTTCAGCAGGCTTCTCTTCTTTTGCGGGTGCTGCGTCAGTAGCGCCTTCCTGCTTCATCTCGCCACCCACGAAAGAAGTGGTTTCCCACTTGCTACCCTTGACGGTGTAGATGGTGATCGAGCCGAACTTGATATCTCCCTTCTCGTCGAACGAGATCGGGCCGGTTACGCCGTTGTACTGGATTTTGGCCAGCTCGGGCAGGAACACTTTCGGATCAGCGGACTTGGCGTTCTGCATGGCTTTGGCCATCAGCTTGGTCGCGTCATAGCAATACGGCGCGTAGATCTGAACCGGGCCGTACTTGGCTTCGAATTTCTTGAGGAATTCGGTGCCGCCAGGCAGTTTTTCCTTGGGCAGACCAGGAGAGGACGCGATCACGCCATCTGCATCATTGCCAGCCATTTTGATGAATTCAGCAGTCTGGGTGCCATCGCCAGACATGTATTTGGCCTTGATGCCCAGTCGGCGCATTTGTTTGACCATCGGGCCAGCTTGTGCGTCCATGCCACCATAGAACACCAGATCAGGGGCCTTGCCCTTGATGGAGGTCAGGATGGCCTGGAAGTCGGTGGCGTTGTTGCTGGTGAATTCGCGTTTGACGACTTCGCCGCCAGCGGCCTTGGCTGCTTTTTCAAATTCATCTGCCAAGCCTTGGCCGTATGCAGTGCGGTCATCGATGATGGCGATTTTCTTGGCGCCAGCCCCTTTGACAGCATACTCGCCCAGTGCCTTGCCCTGCTGTGCGTCGTTGGACATTACGCGGAAGGCGGTCTTGTAGCCTTGTGCTGTATAGGCCACGGCGGTAGCCGATGCGGAGATCTGCGGAATGCCAGCATCGTTGTACAGCTTGGAGGCAGGAATGGTGGTGCCGGAATTCAGGTGGCCGATCACACCGTTGACCTTGGCATCGACCAGGCGCTGTGCGACGGTCGTTGCGGTTTTGGGGTCTGCCTGATCGTCTTCTGCGATCAGTTCGAACTTGACTGGTTTGCCGTCGATCTGGAAGTTCTCGGCATTCAACTCATCAATGGCCAAGCGCACGCCGTTTTCGTTGTCTTTACCCAAGTGGGCGATCGGGCCGGTCAATGGGCCGACGTGGCCGATCTTGACGACGGTGGCTTCGGCTGGCTTGGCGGGTGCCGCCGCCTCTTGTTGAGCGGGCTGTGAAGCGGGCGCTGCAGTTTCTTCTGGCTTCTTGCCACATGCTGCGAGTGTGGCAATCGCTGCTGCAATCATACTGAGTCGAGCGATAGTCATTTGGTAGTCCCCTTTACCGTTTTTTAAAAAAGGCGAACTGATTATGCGTAGCGCCTCCCTCCGCTGTCAACGAGGCGTACAGATTGTTGCTCGCCAGTAAAGTCTAGATGGTCAGATCGACTTGTTGGATCGTTCCTGCTTTCCCTTTGTCAGACAGATAGAAACCTGTACTTTTGAGCTGGCCGAGGTTTTGGTTCTGCTGGCCATTCAGTGCATATGCACTGTCCACTTTGCCTAGAAAGATCGCGCCGATTCCTGTCTCTTTCAGATTCAGCAACGCGCTTTTTCCGTCCGCACCGATCAGCCAGACCCGCAATTTGTTGAAAATGGTGTCGCCTTCATCAATCCATTGGTTGTGGTCATTGTCGTAGTCACGCAATTCGCTGAATCCATCGCCTGTTGCGGCGCCAAACAGCTCCTTGCCGTTGTTGATCTTGCCATCACCGTTTTTGTCGAGTGCAAGATAGCCGCTGCCTGGCGCCAATGTGGCAACCTTCTCCGATCTGCCGTCGCTATCCAAGTCCAGCGGCATCTTCTGGTCTGTCAGTTTGGCGGCGGGCACATCCAGATTGATCACGAGCGGGTCCTTCCGCTGTGCGGCATTGCCCAATTGCAGACGGATGCTGCTCTCGTAATAGAACTCTCGTTCCATTTCAAATGAAAAGCCGACGTTGAGGGTTTTGCCATCTTCGGTTTTTACCGTGGCATTCATGCTGAATGACAGCGATTCCCGCTCGTAATAGGTTTCCCGGTATGCGTACTCTGCCCCCCAGTTGGGTTGCGGCTGCACATTACCCTCGCTGCCACTGCCACTGTTACCGGTGGCGGGCTGTTCCTGGTTTGGCACACGGAACATCTGGATTTTCTTGCCGGTCATGGATTCGATGGCCAGTTTCAGCAGATAGAGCTTGGGGTCCGTCTCTCGCAGCTCATCATCGTCTATCAGTCTGCCGCGTGTTCGTTGTGCCGGGTCGGGTGGGGGGGCGGATTCGATCCGGGGCCTTTGGGGTGGGATGTTAGGACGCTGTGGTTCAGGTCTGGGCCCAGTCCAGCTACGAAGGCTTTCTTGGGTGGTATGACGTGTCTGCAACTGGGATTGGGCAACCAGTGCGACATTGGCGTTGGCAATGCGCATGGAGAACCTCCTGCTGGAGTCGATGGCAATCGATGGGGAATGTCCGTCACCGTGTAGGCAAGGGCTTGGCAGGCAGGGAGGTAGATGTTCCAGCGCCATCTTGCTTGGATATCAAGCAAAAGCGACGAACCACTCGCTTGGAAAGCCATGCGACCGATACAGAAAACCGACACTCAGGGAAAGGCGTCTTCCTTGCGGTCAAGGGTATGCCTTGATCCTGATATCGGATTGATTGGTATGAACTTTATCTGATCCGGTCTTTTGGCTGACGAACGGCGGGTCAGCCAAAAGGTGGGTCGGCATGCCTACTGATGTGCGCCGTGGCTGAGAGCACGCTGGCGTGAGGCCTGGCGCTCGTTGTCGGTCGAGGTCTGCAGCCAGCCGCTGAGGTGGCTTTGAATGATGGTGGTCAGAGATGTGACCCAGTCGGTGTTGTCGTTCAGGCATGGTATGTAGTGGAAATCCTTGCCGCCTGCGGACAGGAAAGTCGCTTTGCCCTCCATGGCAACCTCTTCAAGGGTTTCCAGGCAATCTGCTACAAAACCGGGACAGATCACGTCAACTCGCTCCGTCCTGGCTTTGCCCAGCTGTTCCAATCGCGCCGACAAGTAGGGCTGTAACCATTCTGCACGGCCAAAGCGTGATTGAAAGCAGATTTCATATTGATCTTTGGTCAGGCCCAAGGCTTCGGCCAATAATCTGCCCGTTTTCAGGCACTCGCAGTGATAGGGGTCGCCGCGCTCCAGGGCGAACTTGGGGATGCCGTGAAAGCTCATCACCAGTTTGCTGGGTTGCCCGTGTTCTGCCCAATACCGCCGGACGCTGTTGGCCAGTGACTCAATGTAGCCGGGTGCGTCATGGAAATGCTTGATGGTGCGGATCTCGGGTTGGTTGCGGGTGGCCAGGAGTGTTCTGAAACAGGCGTCGAGGGCTGATCCGGTGCTGCTGGCAGCATATTGCGGGTAGAGCGGTACCAGCAGTATCCGCTCACATCCTTTTTCCTTCAGTTTGGCCAGCTCGGTTGCGATGGCGGGCTGACCGTAACGCATCGCATAGCTTACTAGAATCTGTTTGTGCCCACCTTCGCCCAAGAGGCCTTGGGTCAGCTTGGCCAGGCGCTCGGTGTAGACCTTCAGCGGAGAGCCATCCTTGGTCCAGATTGCGGCATATTTCTCAGCAGAGTGCTTGGGGCGGGTGTTGAGAATGATGCCTCGCAAAATGGGCTGCCATAGCCAACCGGGTAGCTCGACAATGCGTTGATCACTCAGGAACTCCCGTAGATAGGGTTTCAATGCCTGCTTGGTCGGCGCGGCAGGTGAGCCCAGGTTGATCAGCAACACGCCGATGCGTTGAGCTTGCCCATGGGTGTAGGCGGGCTCTTTCAGGAAAGGGTCTTTCATCGTGATGGAATCCTCACGGGGTAAAGGATACAAAGATAATGTTGCAAGTTTGCAACAAAATGCAATCATTTTGGCATTGCTGACAGCGGCTAGGTTGACCCATGGCGGGCTCGTCACTAATCATACAGTCAGCAAGCGCCGCCGGAACGGCTTTTCGATTCAAGGCGGATGCGGCGCACTTCATGTTTTTTTACCTATGGATAGGGAGTTCTTATGAACAAGAAACTCGTAGCAGCACTGGTTGCTGGTGCATTTGTTGCTCCGCTGGCCCAAGCCGCGGAGAGCAGCAACGTTACGCTGTACGGTATTGCACAAGTTGCAGTCAGCCACTGGGATAATGGAGAGCAAAAAAAGCACGGTGTTGAAGATACTGGTTCCCGCATCGGTTTCAAAGGTGAAGAGGCTTTGGGTGGTGGAATGAAGGCATTCTTCCAGATCGAGAGTTCCGCAAATCTGGATCAGGGCGGCGGTACATTTGCCAGCCGTGAAGGTTGGGTTGGTCTGAAGGGCGGCTTCGGTGGTGTGCAGCTGGGCCGTGGCAAGAGCCTGTTCGACCTAGCTCAAGAGTCTTTCGACATTTTCAACTCCAATTCCACACTGATCAACACGCTGCAAGTTGATGGCAGCTACTACCGTGTTAGCAATACCATTCGCTACACGATGCCTAGCGTTGCGGGTTTCAGTGGTGGTGTCGAGTATGGCGATATGGAAGGCAAAGGCAGCAACGCTGCTGGCAAAGGCGTGAAGCCTGCTTTCTACAGCGCGTCGCTACGCTATGAAAATGGCCCGCTGTTCGTTCAAGGTGGCTATGAACATTTGAAAGAAGTTAAAAAGGGTCCTTTGACTTTGACTTCTTCATCCAATTCTAATGACTTGGTAGCTATCCCTGGCTTCAAGAGTGATGCCTACATTCTGGGTGCCGGTTATACTCTGCCGTTCGGGCTGGGTCTTCAAGGTGCTTATCGCCATATTGAGCACAAGGATGGTGGCGAGAAGAAGAAGCGTGACACATTCCTGATCAATGCTCAACAGCCTTTCGGTCCTGTAACCCTGAAAGCAGGCTACGTTCAGGCTGGCAATCTGAAGGGTTGCTCTGGTGGTGATTGTGCCAAGGGTGCACGCTGGTATACCGCTGCGGCTGAGTATGCGTTCTCCAAGCGTACTTGGGTGTACCTGGAACATGCAATGGCTGACAATAAAGATAACAGCGGTTTATTCAATACATCCGCTGTTGATAATGTTGGTTCTTCGGCCAATCCCGCTGGCAAGGACAACAAAACCACATCGCTGGGTATCATCCACCTGTTCTAATCGAATCTTCTCGGTTGAATATGGTCAAAAGCGCCTCTCAGGAGGCGCTTTTTTCATGGGCCATACAGCCAGTCCATTCTGATCAGTTTTTGGTGTTTGCTTGCACTATCGTGGTTTTACGCACGGGATAATTGATCCAGTGGACAGACATGGTACGCCGCTTGGCGTAGTCTTCAACCAGTTGGATCTTCTCATGATCGATTTGATCGGTGTCGGAGCTGAGGCCATTGGAATGCGTCGACATTGCGCTGCAACCGCAGAGCAAAAATCCGGCGCCCAAGGCAAGGTATAACGGGCGCATGGTAGTCTCCTGAGTTGGGGGTGATGAGGTCATCACCCTTTCAGGATAGCAAACCTGCTATGCTTTGTGGATTCGTTCCGTCAGGGTTGATCGAACGAATCGCTGTCCTGATACTCGATGGAAAGAATCTCAAGCTCCTGCGGGCCTGCAGGGGTCATTAGGCTGACGATGTCGCCTTCGCGTGCTTTGATCAGTGCCCGAGCGACGGGCGATATCCAGCTGATGTGGCCTTTGGCCATGTCGATTTCGTCCATGCCGACAATGGTGACACGACGCTCTTCACCTTCTTCGTTGCAGTAGGTGACGGTTGCCCCGAAAAACACCTGATCCTTGGCCTGACGAGCTGGATCGACAACTTCTGCGATTTCCAGCCGTTTGGTCAGAAAACGGATACGACGGTCGATTTCCCTGAGCCGTCGCTTGCCGTAGATATAGTCGCCATTTTCCGACCGATCTCCATTGGATGCAGCCCAGGACACGACATTGACGATCTCCGGGCGCTCCACCTTGACCAGATGATTCAGCTCCTTGAAGAGGCGGGCATGGCCTGCTGGTGTGATGTAGTTCTTGCTGCCTTTGGGTATTTTCAGCTCGGCAGGAATGTCATCATCGTCATCATCGGATTCTTTGACAAAAGCTTTATTCATGGCGGTGGGCGGGTTCGGCTGACGTTCAACGCTTCATTTTACATCGGATCACGAGCGAGATCAGGCCGTGCTTGAAAAGGGATGATCGCAACCAGGCTGGGTATTGTGTGCTACCGTAGTGACAGGTTGCATATCAAAGTGGAAAACCATGAGTTATCGATTGAGCACGATCACCACCCGTGCTGGTGATGGTGGAGAAACGGGCCTGGCGGATGGCAGTCGGCTGAGCAAGTCGGATGCGCAAATCCATCTGCTGGGTGAGATAGATGAGCTGAACAGTGTATTGGGTCTGTTGCTGGCTGAGTTGGGGGTAGATGCCCGGCAGTCGCGGTTGCTGGCTGTTCAGCATGAATTGTTTGAATTGGGGGCGGATGTGGCGGTGCCATTGCGCCGTTACATTGGGGAGCAGCAATTACAGGCGCTGGAGCAGGATGTGGTGGCTTGGAACGCCACGTTGCCACCCTTGCGGGAGTTCATCTTGCCGGGCGGTTGCAAGGCGGCTGCATGGGCGCACTTGGCCAGAACGGTATGCCGTCGGGCAGAACGGTGGGTCGTGATGGCCTTGCCAGATCGGCCTGATCTGGATCATGCACTGCGTTATCTGAATCGATTATCGGACTGGCTGTTCGTGTTGGCGCGAATACTGAATGTGGCGGCGGCGACCTCGGACGTGCTATGGCAACCGGTGCCAAAGGCATCTGACCCGCATCGGGATTGAAAAGCATCAAGCCGGGCGAGCCCGGCTTGATGGGTGGTGGAGAGGAGTCAGCTCAGACGCCCAGCTCTTCTACCCAGGCCAGTGCAGCAATATGGTCACGGTTCAGCATTTCCGGTGAAATGTGCAGTTTTTCCGCAATCGGTTTGACATTGGCCATTTCCGGGTCCTCGCAGGCTTCTGCCAGCTCCAGGAATGGGCCATAGATGCCAGTTCGGGTGAGCAGTGCATCACAGACGGTTTCCGGCAGCAGCAGATTCTCCAGAATCTTCTCCATCGGCATCTCAAGCATCACGTCCAGCAATGAGAAGACGCCTACCACGAACAGATTGTCGCGATCGGTGCCTTCCAGAAAGTGGTGACCGAACAGCTCGACCAAGCGGCCACGCGTCACTGCCGTCTTCATCAGCGCGGGCGGCGTGGAGTTTTCCGCGCCGGCAGTGACCAGCAGCAGGGTCAGCCAGCGATACAGTTTCTGATAGCCCAGGATGGTCACCGCATGGCGGAACGAGTTGATCTCGCATGACAGCCCGAACCCGGCGGAGTTGATGTAGCGCAGCAGCTTGAATGACAGCGCGACATCCTTCTTGAGGGCATTCTCGATTTCCTTGATTTCCGCGTTGTTACGCAGCATGTTCAGTAGATTGAGAATATTGGCATAGGCTGGATTGATGACCTTGGCGGTCAGTGTCTCCGGGTGGGCGAAGTAATAACCTTGGAAGCAGTCAAAACCCATATCCCAGCAGGCTTTGAATTCCTCTTTGGTTTCCACCTTTTCCGCCACCTGCATGACCGGGAAGCGGCGAATGTCCTTGGACAGCTTGGCAACGTTGGCTATGCCCAGCTGCTGGATGTCCAATTTGATGTAATTGGCGATTTCCAGGAAGGGTGCACTCTGTGGGGTGAATTCAAAGTCGTCCAGCGCAATGCCGAAACCCTGCCCGCGCAGCTCTCTGGCGCGCTCCAGCAGCTCGGGTGTGGCCTGGACGGACTCCAGGATTTCCAGAACCACCCGCTGCGGGTGCAGCAGCTCAAGGAAGTTGCTTTCCAACATGGCGTGCGCCACGTTGATGAATGCCAACTTGTTACCTACGAGCCATTCGGTGCCCATATTGCTAAGGGTGTTGACCAGTACGTTGGTACCTGCTTGCAGGTCGCTGGAGAATTCAGCGCTGATGGCGTGTTGGTCGAGTCGGAACAGCAGCTCATAGCCAATGATTTGCTGCTGCCGATTGAGAACCGGTTGCCGGCCTATAAATGCATGATCTGGCATATCAATCCGTATCTAAACAGCTTAGAGTGTTAAGTTCTGCGGCATGATGCCGGTATAGGCTGTACTTTACCTCAACAGCAAGCCGTTTGCATCATGCCAACGCTCTGGAAAGCAGTGCCTGCGACGTTTCGCCGTTTTCGCTCTCCAGCAAATCTTCCATATCCAGCACGAGCACCACCGAGCCATCTCCTGACAAGGTCGCCCCGGCGATGCCTTTGGGGCGGATGTTCTGAAGTGGCTTGATGACGACATCGTCACGGCCAACAAAGCTGTCGATGGCCAGGACAAACGAGTGTTCCGCCGACTGCATCAGTACGCCGAATGAGGGTGGTTTGTCCTCCACCCAGCCGATCAGGCTGGCAAGCGAGCGTACCGACAGGATTTCGTCGCGCACCACGATGGTCGCCTTGCCGGAGACTTCCTGTATGGCGTCGGTGCGGATCGGGATGATTTCCCGCACCAGTGCCAGAGGAACCGCAAAGGGTTGCTCGCAGACACGCACCACCAGTACCGGCAGGATGGCCAGGGTCAGTGGTAATGAGATGCTGAAGCGGGTGCCTTCGCCAACGATGGAGGTGATGTCGATCCGGCCATTCAGTTTCTGGATATTGGTCTTCACCACATCCATGCCGACGCCACGCCCAGAAACGCTGGAGATCTGATCCTTGGTCGAAAAGCCAGGCAGGAAGATCAATTGCAGACTTTGCCGCTCATCCAGGCTATTTGCCGTTTCGGCATCGATCAGGCCCTTTTCGATGGCTTTGCGGCGGATGACATCGGGGCGCATGCCGCGACCATCATCCGAGATCTCGATCAGAATGTGATCACCGACCTGGGTCGCGCTCAGTTGAACCAGGCATTTCGGATTCTTGCCGCCAGCAGTGCGCTCTGCCGCAGGCTCGATGCCGTGGTCGATGGCATTGCGGACCAAATGCACCAGCGGGTCATTCAAGTCTTCCAGCATGGTCTTGTCGAGTTCGGTTTCCTCTCCGCTCAACACCAGTTCGACATCCTTGCCCAATTGCCGCGCCAAGTCGCGCGCCATGCGGGGGTATTTCTGGAACAGTCGCCCAATCGGCTGCATACGCGTTTTCATGACGGCGTTTTGCAGATCGCTGACCAGCAGATCCAACTGGCTGATCGCCTCATCCAGCGCACGTAGTGTGTTGGTGTCGGTCTTGCCTTGCAGGATGTCGGTGCGCAGGGTGGTCAGCCGGTTCTTGGTGAGCCCGATCTCGCCAGAGAGATTCAATACCTGATCCAGCCGAACCGTGTCGATACGGATGGTGGTTTCCTGCGTGGCCAGTGGTTGCTGTGGCGTGGCTGGAGCCTTGCTTGCGGCGGGGGCATTGGATCGTGGCGCTTGCATATCGGCTGCGGTGACCGGTGCTGGCGCCAAGGGGGCTGCCGATGCTGCCGGGGCCATAGGTGCCGGTGCCGACGCTGGGGCCGGTATTGGCGCTGCAGACGGGGCTGCAACAGGTGCTGCTGGTGCAGGTGCCGGGGCTGCGACAGGTGGGGCGGTTGGGGGGGCGGCGGCCCCCGCCGTGCCTAACAATGAATGATACAGGCCATGCCAATCGGGCTCATCGCTATTGGGCTGATGTGTGGCACTCGCGTTAGCCGCAGCAGGAGCCGGGGCCGAAGCGGGCGCTGCCACCGGCGCGGGGGCAGGAGCTGGTGGTGGGGCCGTTGCGCCGCTTTGGAAGGTGCCATTGATGACCGCATCCAGCTGATCGAGCAATGCCTGTTCTGCCGGGGCGGGCGGGCGGCCTTGTGCCAGTGAGCCGAACATGTCACGTACTACCCCCGTGGCCGCCATGATGACGTCCATGATCTCGGGGGTGAGGGTCATTTCACCATTACGTAACTTGTCAAACAGGTTTTCGGTGCGATGGCAAAGATTCACCAGAGCATCGACGTTCAAAAACCCAGCCCCACCTTTGATCGTATGGAAGCCTCGGAAGATGTCATTGAGCAGGCCTCGATCATTGGGGCGTTTCTCAAGGTCAACCAGCTTGTTGTCCACCTCGGACAGCAGCTCGGAAGCTTCGGTGAGGAAGTCCTGTAGCAGATCTTCCATTCCCGCAAAATCACTCATGGTCGAAATCCTCGATCAGGGTTGGCGACAAGCATGGCTTAGAAGCCCAGGCTTTCCAGCAGGTCATCCACCTGCTCTTGGCTGGTGACCACGTCTGCCCGGCCTTCTGAATTGACAACCGGCCCGTTGAGCAGGCTGTTGTCCGTTCGACGGTTCTGCGATGCGAATTCGACGAGGAAGCCCAACAGGTTTTGTTCCATGTCCTTGGCCATGGCGACGATCTTCTTGATCACCTGGCCGGTCAGATCCTGGAAATCCTGTGCCATCATGATTTCCAGCAGCTGAGAGTTGGTATCTTTGCTGTGTTGGTTGGTGTCATTCAGAAATTGGCGGGTTTCATGCACCAATGTCCGGAATTCCTCTACCGACAGCTGTTTGGCAAATAGTTTGTCCCATTTTTCCGACAGCTCGCCCGAGCGGTCTTGGATCTTTTCCTGCAGCGGCATGGCAGCATCGACTGCATTCAATGCGCGCTCGGCGGCTTGTTCGGTCATGGTGGCGACATAATTCAGCCGGTCGCGGGCGTCGGGTATGGCTGAGGCCGCTTCCTCAAGCGACTTGTCATAGCCCAGCTCTCGGAGGGTATCGTGCAGGTGGCGTGTCAGCTGCCCGATCTTCGAGAACATGCTCGATGCCGGTTCGTTCAGATCGCCGCCAGCAAAGCCTGCAGCTTTGGACAATGGGTCACCCGCTCCCGTGCTATCGGGCGCATTGGCAACAGCGGCTGTGGGCGCGGCAGCAGGGGCGGCGCTGCCGCTGCTGGGTTTGTTTGATTCGACAATACTGTCAAACAGGGCTTGCAATTCGTCGGAGTCACCACTATCCATGGCTGCGTTATTCACTTTCTAGGCCTCCTACTTTCCGTGCTTCTCGAAAATCTTGTTGAGTTTTTCGTCCAGAGTCGCTGCTGTGAAAGGCTTGACGATGTATCCGCTGGCGCCGGCGCCGGCAGCCTCGATGATGTTCTCCTTCTTGGCTTCTGCGGTAATCATCAGAAAGGGAAGATCTTTCAACCCTGGGTCTGCCCGGACGGCCTTGAGCAGTTCAATCCCTGTCATGTTGGGCATGTTCCAGTCCGATACGACAAAATCGAACTGTGAGTTTTTGAGCTTGTGCAATGCCACTTGGCCGTCTTCGGCCTCGTCAACATTGCCGAAACCCAGCTCTTTGAGCAGGTTGCGGACGATTCTTCGCATCGTAGAGAAGTCATCGACAACCAAGAACCGCATATTTTTGTCAGCCATTGCTTATATCTCCGCTTTACTCGCGATCCGGTCGATGTTGACCGGACAATTATCTGAATTGGGGGTAGGTGTCTCGTCTGGCAACTCAGCCTATCAACAAGGGGCCAATGGTTTCCGCCAGCACAACCGGATCAAATTTTGCCACATACGCATCGACCCCAACACTGCTTCCCATGGCGCGGTTGGCAGCGGAGGAAAGCGAGGAGTGCATGACAACCGGAATCCCTCTGAATCGGGTGTCGGATTTGATGTGTTTGGTCAACACATAACCATCCATTTCCGGCATTTCAGCATCCACCAGAATGACCTTCAGATAATCCCTGAGCGCTTCGCCATCCTGCAACACGCGGTTGGCGATGTTCTGCAGCTTGTCCCAGGCCTCTTTACCGTTGTTGGCCTGGTAGTATTTGATGCCCAGTTTGTCGAGTACCGAGACGATTTCCTTGCGGGCGATGGCAGAGTCATCCACAAAGAACATGAATGTCTCCTGCGCGGCCTGGACGGCCTGGATGTCCGGAATCGCCTGTTCGCCAATGACACCCGCCAGTATCTGCTCGACGTCGAGGATCGATACCAGCTTGCCATCCGGCAGCTCGGTCAGGGCCGTGATCAGATTCTGGTTCCCCGCCAGCATGATCTCGGGTGCCCGCACCTTGTCCCAGTCAACCCGGATGATCCGATCGACATCGGCCACCAGAAAAGCCTGGGTGTGCTTGCTGAATTCGGTCACGATCATGGTGTCCGAAAATTTATTGTCCGGGTCGCCATTGCCCATGAATTTGGCCAGGGAGATCACCGGAATGATGTTGCCACGCAAGGAGATCACGCCCTCCACGCCAAGTGGCATATTGGGGGTCTTGGTGATTTTTGGGGTCTGGGAAACCTCCCGGACTTTGAAGACATTGATCCCAAAGATCTCTTTGGTGCCCAGGGAGAACAGCAGGATTTCCATCTTGTTGGAGCCCGCGAGCTTGGTGCGCCCGTCAATGTTCTCCATCAGCGATTCGTTGGCACTAAAGTTCATGGTCATCGGCAGTTCCTTGTCTGTCGGCGTGTGTGCTGTGGTTTGCTCATTCCTTGATCAGCATTTTGGTGACTGCTTCCGACAGCTTTTGAGGTTCGAACTTGGTGACATAGCCGTCGACACCGACAGACTGACCCAGTTTTTGGTTGGATTGCCCTGACAGTGATGAGTGCATCAAGATGGGGATGCCCTGGAAGCGGGTGTCCGACTTGATCATCTTAGTCAACATATAGCCATCCATCTCTGGCATTTCAATATCCGTCAGGATCAGGTCGATCTTGTGGGAAACCAGCTCACCCAGGGATTCGCATTTGTTGGCGATGCGTTGCAATTCCTCCCATGCCTTGCGCCCATTGATGGCGGACATGTGGTTGATGCCCATGACATCCAGTGTTTTGGCGATCTGTTTGCGCGCAATCATCGAATCATCAGCAAAGAAGATGGTCTTGCCGCGCACTGCCTGGGATTTGATGGTGTTGAGATGGATGTCCTCCTCGCCGCGAGGGGAGGTTTCTGCGAGCACCCGTTCCACGTCCATCATCATGATGAGCTTGCCACCCTCCAGCTCGGTGACGGCGGTCACCAAGCCGCCCATTTCCTTTTGCAGCATTTCGGGCGGGACGCGCATGGAAGACCAGTCCAGCCGCAGGATGGTATCTACGGCCTCGACCAGAAAGCCTTGTGTGTGGCCATTGTATTCGGTCACGATCATGATCTCCGGCTTGGCAGTGGTCTGCACACCAGAGTATTTGGCCAGGTCCACCACAGGCACCAGCGCACCTCGTAGGCTGACCATGCCTTCAACCGATGGTGGCATGTCTGGCGCACGGGTGATCTCGGGGGTGCGCATGACTTCGCGGACTTTGAATACATTGATGCCAAAGTTTTCGCGACGATTGGTCCGCTCATCCAGGCCCAAGGTGAACAGCAGGATTTCCAGCTTGTTGGTGCCAGCCAGTTTGGTACGGGCGTCAATGCTTTTCAGCAGATCTGACACGATTGTCACTCCAAGATTAACGTCAGCATTGTTGCGGTTTTTTGATTGCGTTGGCGACAGCATGATCTGTGCACCGCGCAGTTGCTATATCTAGTGTAGATCAAGTTCTGTGGCCGTGCCGAGAATTATATTAGAGATTCATTAAATACTATTGGTCTTTTCGTATTTGGCCATCACTTCTTTATATGTCATGGTTGCCGATCTCACCATCTGGCACATCGAACCCGCATGGCGCGTGTCTAGAGTGTGTATAGTCCGTGTTGACTGTAATGTCACGCCCGATTGTGGTTTTTCCCATATCTGACTTGCCCTGAATCCGCATCGGCGGGGTGTCGATTCCGATTGCCTGTTTGAGCGTGTTGTTTTTTCAAATGTTTTTCATGTAAATGTGAATTTTGATCGAATACGACGATAATCCTGTGCCAATTGGACACGGGCCGGCATGGACTTGCAAGGGTTACGGAATGGGGTAATCATGCCAGAGCACGAGAAATGCACAGTATCTGAAATGTCAGATACTGTTTCTGCGGTAAATCAAGGTCAATGAACCTGGGGTGGATATGCCGATCACGACACAGCCAATGGATCAGGGAAGAAGCGAGCTGGAGCAGGCCTTTGCCATGTTCACCGAGGCTTCCCGCCAGTTGACCGATTCCTATGCCGAATTACAGGCGCAGGCACAACAATTGACAGAAGAGCTGGCCGTGGCCAACGGCGAGCTCAAACGCCAATATGCTGAAAAGGCTGGGCTGTCGGAGCGGCTGGTCGCTTTGCTGCAAGCCTTGCCGGCGGGCGTGGTGGAATTGGATGTCTCCAGGCAGGTGGTGGCGTTGAATGCCGCTGCCGTGCGGATATTAGGCGAGCAGGTCATTGGCCAGGACTGGTCTGTTGTGTTGTCCGAGCGGTTTGAATCATTCGAGAGCCCAGGTGAGTGGCGCTTGGCTGGCAGGCCGGATTGTGTCTTGACGCTGGTGGAAAACAGCCTGGCGGCCTCCGGTGGGTTCATCGTGCTGCTGCATGATGTGTCCGAGCCTTATCACATGCGTCAGCAACTGGCCAAACAGCAGCGCCTGGTGGAAATGGGGCAGATGTCGGCAGCCCTGGCGCACCAGTTGCGCACGCCTTTATCCACCGCGATGTTGTATAGCGCCAATCTGACCCGGGAGGGGCTGGCGGACGCAGATCGACAACGCTTTGCCGGTAAAGCGCTGGAGCGTATGCGTGTGTTGGAGCACTTGATCCAGGATATGTTGCGCTTTGTGAAAGGGGCTGCGGTGGCGGGTTTGGCGCCCATTGCCGTCAACGAGGTGTTGGATGAGGTGGAGCAGGTGATCGCACCGCAGGCTGCGATGGCGGGTGTGGTCTGTGAAATCGGACATCTGGCGGCAGATGTGATGGTGTCATGTGATAAGCAGGCATTGTCCGGGGCATTGTTGAATATGCTCGACAATGCCATCCGGGCGTGTTCACCCGGTCAGCAGGTCATGCTGCGGCCCAGCCTGGATCATCACGTCCGGATCTGCATCGAGGACAATGGATGCGGCATGCCAGAGACGGTGCGCCAGCGCCTGTTCGAGCCTTTTTTCACCACCCGTGGCGACGGGACGGGACTGGGTCTGGCGATCGTCAAGCAGGTAATTGACGCACATGATGGGCACATCACGGTAGAATCGCGCCCTGGCTTAGGCACGAGTTTTGTGATTGAGTTGCCACTCGTTGACTCGGTGGCTATTGTTAATAGAAATCAGGCGCGACCGATCGATCAGTCGAACTGATTGGATCAGGGCAACCCGAAGTGCAAGATGGGTGATGATGCATTGAGCAGGTACGTGGGCGTATCCTGCAATCTGTCCGTTTGACATCTTTCAAGTCGTACTTAAATTGCAGTTGAGCGTCTCGCTGGTCTGCACCACCCCTTTGGATCTGCGGTGCAGTTCGTTTGCAATTTTGAGGTACCCCAAAGGTTACGCTTCTGATTGATACTAAGGTGGAGTGAATGAGCCCTAAAGTGGAATATGAAGGCAAGGTAGCGAAAGTGATCCTGGCTGGTCAGTTTGACTTCAATTCGCATCGGGATTTCCGACAATGCTGTGAGATGGTCATTGCCAACCCGGATGTGAATGAAGTGCAGATCGACTTCCAGCGCGTCACCTATCTGGATTCGTCAGCATTGGGCATGCTGCTGTTGGTCAAGGAGAAGGTGAATGCCGCCAACAAGAGTCTGGCACTGGTCAATTGCAAGGATACGGTGCGGCAGGTGCTTGAGATAGCCTGCTTTGGAAAGATCTTTACGATCAGATAACAGCCCGGTGACCTGTCGGCCATGAAGATACTCATTGTAGATGACGCTGAAATCATGCTCTTGCTGATGCAGAAGTTTGTCACTGCATTGGGGCATCAAACTGTGTTGGCACGTGATGGCCAACAGGCAATCGATACGTTTGAAGTTGAACTGCCAGACCTCGTGCTGATGGACATGATGATGCCAGTCATGGACGGCCCGGAAGCAGCAGCCCGGATCAAGGCGCTGGCCAAGGATCGTTGGGTGCCGATCGTCTTTGTGACGGCAATCGGTGAGGAGAACCGGCTTGCAGACGCCATTGAGCAAGGGGCTGATGACTACCTGCTCAAGCCGATCAACTTCCGGATTCTCGAAGCCAAGATCAAGGCGATCGAGCGCTCCATCGAGCTGCATCAGAAAGTCAGGGAGCAGTCATCCAAGCTGGCGGACTATTACGAGCGGGCGGAGGAGGAAAAACGGGTTGCCCGCCATCTGATGGAGCAGATGGTCAATGCCGACCGGCTCTCCGACCCGGCTTTGACCTACTCCATCACACCCGCTGAGAGCTTGTCTGGCGACCTGATCGCGGCAGCGCGCACGCCGGGGCATCGTTTGTACATCATGTTGGCGGACGGTATCGGCCACGGCTTGACTGCTGCACTGAATGTGCTGCCGTTGACTCAGCCGTTTTATACCATGACCGAAAAGGGCTTTTCGGTGCCGGAGATCCTGGCCGAGATCAATAGCAAGATCCGCCAGGTGTTGCCGATCGGGCGCTTCGTGGCGGTGTCCATCGCATCGATCGATCCGGTCAACCGTCAAATCGAGGTGTGGAATGGCGGCATGCCGGACATCCTGTTCTTTGATGCCAACGGAAATGAACGCGCTCGCTGGAAATCCCACCATCTGCCCCTGGGCATTCTGCCTTCGAAGGATTTCAACGCCACGACCGCTCACATCAGTTATGAGGAAGAGGGCTGGCTGTTCTTCTGTTCGGATGGGTTGATCGAGGCTCGTCGTGGTGATGGAACGCTATTTGGCATCGAGCCCATCTACGAGGCATTCCGCCAGGGGCCGGGCAAAGATGCGTTTGCAAGATTGCAGACGGATGTGACGCAGTTCATGCAAGGCTTGCCCTTTCATGATGATGTCTCCTTGGCCATGGTTCGTTGCACCCCTGGTGAGGTGAATACGCCGGTTCCGCAATCCATTCGTAACGATATCATCTCCAGCGAAGCGGTTGACTTGCACTGGCGGATCGCGTTGACCCTTGGGCCCAATGAGCTACGTCGTTGTAGCGTGGTGCCGCTGTTGATGGAGTTCGTCAAACAGATCGACTACCTCAAGGCCTCGTTGTCCGACATCTTCCTGATTCTTTCCGAATTGTTCAACAATGCGCTGGATCATGGTCTGCTTGAAGTACCCTCTGCCTTGAAGACGGCGGAGGCCGGGATGGATGAGTACCTGAGAATACGTTCGGAGCGCCTCGAAGCGCTGATACGAGGCGAGATCGACCTGGAGCTGTCACAGGTTGATATCCAGGGTAAGCGGGGGTTGCGCATCTTCATCCGCGACAGCGGCAGCGGGTTCGACTTCACCAAGATCGAAGAACCTGCCACCACCAGTCGGCTCACGCATGGCCGTGGCATCCGCCTGGTGAAATCGCTTGCGTCATATATGGAGTACGCCGGTAACGGCAATGAGGTGGTGCTTTACTTCATTCCACGCGCTGAAGGAGCGTAGTGGTCGCTGTGGTTTTGTGCTGTCAAGGGTCAGGTTGAAATCAAGGGGGTCGTCATCGAAGTTCTACCATCGCATAGCGCGGATATGATTTTACCGCGCCGCCAGATCATCCCCCCACGCAATGAACCCTTGATTATTGTTGGCGCATCGACAGGCGGCACCGAGGCGATCAAGGAGTTTCTACTGCCCATGCCGCCCGACGCGCCACCTATCTTGATTGCACAGCATATGCCGCAGATGTTCACCCGCTCTTTTGCCGAGCGGCTCGACGGCCTGTGCCGCATCTCCGTGCGTGAGGCCGAGCACCATCAAGTGCTCCGCCCTGGGTTTGCCTATATTGCACCGGGGCATTCCCACCTGCTGCTGGGCTGGCTCAATGGCAAGTATGTATGCGAGTTGAATCAAGGTGTGCCGGTGAATCGGCATCGCCCATCTGTGGATGTACTGTTTCGCTCTGCCGCCAATCTGGGGGGCAAGAACTGTATCGGCGTCATCCTGACGGGCATGGGTAAGGACGGCGCAGCCTGTATGGTGGAAATGCGCCAAGCGGGCGCCTACAATTTCGCACAGGACGAGGCCAGCTGCGTGGTATTTGGCATGCCCAAAGAGGCCATCGCATTGGGTGCCGCACACGAGGTCGTCGCCTTGAAGGACATGGCGGCCAAGGTGCTCAGTTGCGTTGCCACCCGTAACAGACCGCAAACCAGCTCTGCTGGCTGATTCCAACAATAGCCGGGCAGTCTGGCTTTGTGCGAGAATAAGCACATCCTGATGCGTTGATCTGTTGGGGTCGGAAGGGCCACTATTGGCTGGTCTGCAGTTTGTTCAGCACTCAAGCCGTTGGCCCGACTGCATGACCTCGACCGGCAACGCATATTTCCGCACAAGATACGGCCTTATCCTTCCGAGCAGGCGTTGATTGTGTATGACTTGATGTTGTCGATCTGGCAACGTGTCCGCCCCACACTGCAATGACCGCTATGAAACCCTTGCCTGTATTGGTTGTAGAAGATGACAAATCCCTGCGTGAGGCACTGCTGGATACATTGGAATTGTCTGGCTACACCGTGCGGGCCGCGGCGGATGGCAGCGAAGCGCTGGCGCTGTTGGCGCGGGAGCCGATCGGGCTGATCGTATCCGACGTGCAGATGCGCCCGATGGGCGGCTACGAACTGTTGTTGGCGGTGAAACAGCAGTGCCCGCATGTCCCATTCCTGTTGATGACTGCCTATGGTGACATCCAGCGTGCTGTGCAGGCGATGCGTGACGGTGCCGCACACTATCTGCTGAAGCCTTTCGAGCCGACCACATTGCTGGCGGAAGTTGCCCGTTTCATGCTACCCGCCCGCCAGGACGACGATGCCGGCCTGGTCGCGGAGGACCCCAAATCCGTCGAGCTACTGGCCTTGGCGAAACGGGTGGCGGCATCAGATGCGACTGTGCTGTTGACCGGGGAAAGCGGCGTGGGTAAAGAGGTGTATGCCCGCTACCTGCACGCGCAGTCTCCCCGCGCCAAGGGGCCATTCGTGGCCATCAACTGCGCTGCCATCCCAGAGCAGCTGTTGGAATCGACCTTGTTCGGCCATGAGAAGGGTGCCTTTACCGGTGCCAACCAAGCTCATGCAGGCAAATTCGAGCAGGCAGAGGGGGGCACGTTGTTGCTGGATGAGATCTCCGAAATGCCGCTCGGCTTACAAGCCAAATTGCTGCGTGTGCTGCAAGAGCGGCAGCTGGAGCGTGTCGGCGGGACGCGCTCGGTGAAGCTCGATATCCGGGTGCTGGCCACCAGCAACCGTGATATGCAAGCCGAGGTAGCGGCCCATCGTTTCCGGGAAGACCTGTATTACCGCTTGAATGTATTTCCGTTGGCCATTCCGCCTTTGCGTGAGCGACCGCAAGACATTGTACTGCTGGCCCGGCATTTGCTGGATCGTTACGCCCAGCGAGATCAACGACCAGGGGCGGGCTTCGATCAAGGCGCGGAGCGGGCATTGCGAGCCCACCCGTGGCCGGGCAACATCCGAGAGCTGGAAAACGTCGTGCAACGTGCGCTGATCCTGTCCCCGACAGGGTTGATCCAAGCCTCGCATCTGCTGCTGCCAGCTCCCCAGCCCTCAGCGCCAGTGGTGGATGCGCCAGAACGTAGCCTGGATGATGGCCCGGCTGAGTCGGCAGACATCCGAGCCAATCAGAAACGGCTGATTCTGGAGACGCTGGCAGCGACCAATGGCGTGCGCAAACTAGCTGCGGAACGGCTGGGAATCAGCGAGCGGACCTTGCGCTACAAGCTGCAACAGTTCCGTGAAGAGGGTGAGGATGTATGAGGCCGATGCACGAAGCCACGCGGTGGACTTACATTTGCAGTCAATTTGGCTATAATCGCCGAAAGAGGCGAGGAAGATGAGTATCAACGGAATCGACACCATGCTGGGTGAATTGCGTGCCATGTCCGCCAAAGCGGCGGGTGGGGTTGCGCACGCGGATCAGGAACAGGCCCAGCCCGTTGAGTTCGCAGCACTGCTGAAATCCAGTCTGGATCAGGTCAATCAAGCGCAGCAGACATCGCGGGAATTGCAAAAACAATTCGAGCTTGGCAACCCTGATACCAACCTGCAGGACGTGATGATTGCCATGCAAAAGGCCAGCCTCTCGTTCGAAACCATGGTTCAGGTTCGCAATAAACTGGTATCCGCCTACCAGGAAGTCATGAATATCCAAGTATAACGACCCTGTAACCAGCAGGTTAACCAATGCCAGAAGCCCTGCGGCAAATCCTAGAAAATATCCGGCAACGTTTCAGTAGCCTACCCAACAATCAAAAAATCGCTGTGATCGTCGGTTTGGCGACGGTGGTGGCGATGATTGTCGCCACTTTGCTGTGGACACAATCCACTCCTTACAAGGTGTTGTTCAGTAACGTGTCCGATCGTGATGGTGGTGCCATCACGCAAAGCCTGCAACAGCTGAATATCCCCTATAAGATCGAGGCGGGTGGCACCATCAGTGTGCCTGCTGAGGCTGTCTACGACACCCGGTTGAAATTGGCCGCCCAAGGTTTGCCCAAAGGCGGGACGGTTGGCTTCGAGCTGATGGACAACCAGAAACTGGGGGTCAGCCAGTTTGCCGAGCAAATCAACTACCAACGATCCATCGAAGGTGAGTTGGCCCGCTCGATTGAAACCCTGTCCTCTGTTCAAACAGCGCGGGTGCACTTGGCCATTCCGCGACAGACGGTTTTCCTGCGTGAGCAGCAGAAGCCGTCGGCATCGGTCTTGGTGACATTGCACCCCGGCAGGGTGCTGGATGGTGCGCAGGTGGCGGCGATTGTGCATTTGATCGCCAGCAGCGTGCCGGATATGCCGGTCAAGAGTGTGACGGTGGTTGATCAGAATGGTGATCTGTTGAGCAAGAGCCTGGATGGCATCAGCTCGACTGGGCTGGACCCACGTCAATTGAATTTTGTGCGTCAGGTCGAGCGCGATTACGTCAAGCGCATCGAAACGATTCTGGAACAGATTGTCGGCAAAGGCAATGTCAAGGCTGAGGTGACAGCGGATCTCGATTTCGCGGAAACCGAGCAGACCTCGGAGACATTCCGCCCCAATTCCCCTCCCGAAAAATCAGCAATCCGTAGCCAGCAGTCAGTCGAGACGGTCAATGGCGCGGCGGCCAACCCCTCAGGCATACCCGGCGCATTTTCGAATCAGCCGCCCGGCAATGCCACCGCCCCCATCACTACCCAGCCGGGGCAGGGTACCGGCGGCGCTGGGGCTGCCACCGGGCAGGGCACCACGCATCGTGAGTCCACCATCAATTACGAGGTGGATAAGACCGTGCAGCATGTCAAACAGTCGCTGGGGAATATCAAACGCCTGTCCGCCGCCGTGGTGGTCAATTACAAGGGTGAAAAGGACAAAGAAGGCAAGCTGTTGTTTAAGGCTCGTCCCGCCAACGAGATGACCCAGATCACCAATCTGGTGCGCGAGGCGATGGGCTATAGTCAACAGCGTGGTGATTCGGTGAATGTGGTGAACGCACCATTTGCTGATGCCAACGTTGAACCGCCTTCCATGGTCGAGCGTCTAACCCAAGAGGCGCGGGCGAACTGGCAGCAGATCTTCAAGAATGCGTTGATCGCGTTGGTTGTGTTGTACCTGATCTTCGGGGTGATCCGTCCTGCCATCAAGTACATGACCCGCGAGCCGGAGCCTGAGAAGAGCGAGCCACAGTATGCGCCTGGCTCGCCTGAGGAAGCCGCAGCGCAAGAGGCGCAGGCTTTGGCCGAGCAGGGTGATGTGGAGCAGGCCGAGCGGCTGGCAACCTATGCAGACAACCTGCAAATGGCCAAGGATCTGTCCAAAAATGATCCACGTATGGTGGCGAGCGTGGTGCGAACATGGGTGATGGCAGAAGATGAGTGAGATGGGGCTGCGTAAGAGTGCGATTCTGCTGCTTTGCCTGGGCGAAGAGGCTGCGGTGGAGGTGTTCAAGTTCCTAGGCCCGAAAGAGGTGCAGAAGCTGGGTGCCACCATGGCTGCCTTGGAGAACGTGAATCGAGCGGAAATCGAAGAAGTATTGGCGGATTTCCGTACCGAGGTCGAAAACCGCGCCAGTCTGGGCGCTGCGGATGAATATCTGCGCAGTGTCTTGACCAAGGCGCTGGGTGTGGATCGTGCCAACAACCTGTTGGACCGCATCTTGCAGGGCAATGAGGCAAATACCGGCATCGAGGGCCTGAAGTGGATGGATTCGGCGGCGGTGGCCGAGCTGATCAAGAACGAGCACCCGCAGATCATTGCCACGGTGTTGGTGCATCTGGAGCAGGATCAGGCATCGGAGGTGTTGTCCTATTTCGTCGAGCGGCTTCGCAATGATGTGCTGCTGCGGATCGCCACACTGGAAGGCGTACAGCCACAGGCCTTGCGTGAATTGAATGAAGTGCTGACTCAGCTGCTGTCGGGCACGGACAAGATCAAGAAGAGCGCCATGGGCGGCGTACAGATGACGGCGGAGATCCTGAATTTGATGGGCGGCCAGGTCGAAACCTCTGCCTTGGCATCTATCCGTGAATATGATCCCGAGCTTGCGCAGCGGATTCAGGACAAGATGTTTGTATTCGACAACCTGCTGGCCTTGGACGATCGATCCATCCAGGTGCTGTTGCGCGAGGTGCAGTCCGAGTCGCTGATCATCGCGCTCAAAGGCACCAGCCAGGAACTCAAGGAAAAGATCTTCCGCAACATGTCGCAACGCGCGGCGGAAATGCTGCGGGACGATCTGGAGGCCAAAGGCCCGGTGAAACTGTCGGAAGTGGAAGCGGAACAGCGGGAAATCCTCAAGATCGTGCGCCGCCTGGCCGACGAAGGTCAGATTGTGATTGCCTCAGGCGGAGACGAGGGCCTTGTCGAATAACATCATCCCTAAAGAACAACTCACCGCCTATCAACGGTGGGAGATGGCTGCCTTTGACGAGGCCCAGCGCGAGGCGCCAGTCACTACAATAGCACCGGCACCAGTGGTGCCCACCGACGAGGCGGTGCCGATCGAGGGCGATACCGATGCCATCCCACCTCTGCAGGAAAATCTGCCTTACCCCACAGCGGAGGAAATCGAGGCAATACACCAGCAAGCCTACCAGGAGGCTTTTGGCGAAGGCCAGAAGGCTGGCTTTGAACAAGGCTTCGAGCAAGGGTTGAATGAGGGACGGCTGGCTGGGGCGGGTGAAGTGGAGCGATGCCGACAGGTGTTTGAGACGTTTGCACAGTTGCGCGATCATTTCGAACAGGAGGTCGCCCAGGATGTATTGAAGATTGCACTGGAGGTGGCTCGGCAGGTGTTGCGTCAATCAATCGCCGTCAAGCCGGAGATGCTGTCACAGGTGATCCGTGAGGCGATTGCCAGCCTGCCTGCGGTGGCGCAGCAGCCCCGTGTCCTGCTCAACCCAGCGGATCTCGCGGCGGTGGAGGTCGTGATGGGGAGCGAGACCCAGCCAGGCTGCGTTTTGGTTGCCGATGAGAGCATCCAGCCTGGTGGCTGCCGAATCGTCGCGGGCAACAGCGAGGCAGACGCGGAGATCGCCACGCGCTGGCGGCGTGTTGTGGCGACTTTGGGTCAGCAGTCCGACTGGTTGGAATGATCAGCTGGTTCTGTATGGAAATGGCGAAGCAGGATGATTGATACAACGTTGCGCTGGTCGCAATTCGTCGAGCAATGCCAACTGGCGCTGGCAGACGCTCGGCCCTGGCAGACGGCAGGTCGGTTGACGCGTGCTGCTGGCCTGGTGCTGGAGGCAGCTGGCCTGCGCCTGCCGGTGGGGAGTTGTTGCTACATTCTGATGCCCAACGGGTTTTCGGTCGAGGCCGAAGTGGTGGGTTTCTCTGGCGAAAAGCTGTTTCTGATGCCGGTATCCGATACCTATGGCCTGGAACCTGGGGCGCCGGTGGTGCCTGCCGATACGATCAGTGCAAGGGTCCCCAGGTATGGTGAGATGGCTCACCCTGCCCGGCGGATCGAGGACAAGGGCCGTCAAGTGGCAGTCGGTGAAGGGATGCTCGGGCGGGTGGTGGATGGCGTAGGGCGGCCATTGGATCGCCTGGGAGCGTTGGATGTACGCGAGTTCGTGCCTCTGACATCCAGGCCATTCAATCCTATGGATCGTGCGCCGGTGCGGGAGCCATTGGATGTTGGCGTGCGGGCGATCAACGCGCTGCTGACTGTTGGGCGGGGGCAGCGTCTGGGGCTGTTTGCGGGCTCCGGCGTCGGCAAGAGCGTGCTACTTGGCATGATGGCCCGCTATACCACTGCAGATGTGGTGGTGGTGGGGCTGATTGGTGAGCGTGGGCGTGAGGTCAAGGACTTCATCGAGAACATCCTGGGTGAGGAAGGGCTCAGGCGTTCAGTCGTCGTAGCCGCCCCGGCGGATTCACCGCCTCTCCTGCGCCTGCATGGCGCCGCCTACGCCACGTCGATTGCCGAATACTTCCGTAACAAAGGGCGTAATGTGCTGTTGATCATGGATTCGCTGACCCGCTATGCCATGGCGCAGCGAGAGATTGCCCTGGCCGTGGGTGAGCCACCGGCCACCAAAGGCTATCCGCCATCTGTGTTCGCCAAGCTGCCACAGCTGGTGGAGCGTGCTGGCAATGGCCCCGAGGGCGGCGGTTCGATCACCGCTTTCTACACCGTGTTGACTGAGGGTGATGATCAGCAAGACCCTATTGCGGATAGCGCCCGCGCCATTCTGGATGGCCACTTTGTGCTGTCTCGGGCCTTGGCTGAGCAGGGTCATTATCCAGCCATCGATGTCGAGGCCTCCATCAGCCGGGTGATGACCGATATCCTGTCACCAGCAGAGGTGGAAATCGTCAGGCGTTTCAAATACCTCTATTCCCGCTTCCAGCGGAACCGCGATCTGATCAGCGTCGGCGCCTATGTCCGTGGTGCAGACCCGGTGCTCGACAAGGCCATCATGCTGCAGCCCAAGATGGAGGCGTTTCTCGTCCAGCTGTTGCATGACTGTGAAGACTATGCGACCAGCCGCCAGCTGTTGGCGCAGCTGGCGATCGAAATGATCTAGACTCTGTTGTGTTTGTCTGCCTCTGGTGGAAACACCCCCATCGCTTGAATTCATATCAACACAACCTAGACTCTAAAACAGGAAGATTGCCTGTTTTGAGGGACGATGACTGACCGTGGCCAAACCTTTCCAATTCCAATTGCTGCTAGAACAGGCTGCGCGTCAGAGCGAGGATGCATCACGTGTGATGGCGGCCTGCAAGGCACAGTGGCAAAGCGCAGAGCAGCAGCTGCAGCAGCTGGAAGGGTTTCGGCAGGAGTACCGCATCCGCTTGGCGGCTACTGAGCAGGCAGGTATGACGGTGAATCAGTGGCGGGACTACCAAGCGTTCATCGCCAAGATCGACACCGCGATCCGCCAACAGCATGATGCCCTTGACGTGGCCAAAGAGCGCTTCGAACAAGCGCGTGACCGCTGGCAGGCGCTCGAAAACCAGGTCGGGGCGTATCGCAAGCTGGAGACACGCCATCTGCAGCAAGAGCAAAAGCGCGAAGCCAAACGTGAGCAGAAGATGAGTGATGAGTTCTCCACTCGTCTGATCGGGCGGGCGGGTGCGGCAGAGTCGGATATCTGATTGTCATAACTCATTGTGGTTATGTCTAAAGGGTCGATCACGACCACCATTTCTCATGTAAGATCAGCTTTCTGATCAAAAGATACCCGCATCCCTCATTGGTGCAGTATTTAACGTGCGTATGTGTGTTTATTGCCTTACCATACTGTCAATCCCTGTACATGCAATTTTACGTATAAATATTCAAAATGAATAAGGATGGATTTTTTCATGATGCCGATGTTATCATGGCGCCACATCCCCACGGAGTGTCACATTTCGCATGCGACTCAGGGTTTGGCTGACATCGTGTCAAGCATGCCCAGGGTTGCCTGCGCTCATGACATGGCATCGATTTCATCGTCACTTTTCATTCCTTCAGTCATTTGCGACAGCCATACCTGCTATGGTGTGGTTGCGTGCGGTTTTCGGAGCATTGCATGATTCTAGTCACCGGCGGAGCGGGCTTCATCGGGTCTCATTCAGTGGATGCCCTGTTATCAGCAGGGTTTTCGGTAAGGGTGCTGGACAATCTCTCCAGCGGGAAATTGGACAATCTGCCCAAGCATCCCAGGCTGTCATTCGTTCAGGCAGACATTTCAGATGCAGCGGCAGTGGATGCTGCCATGGATGGTGTGGAAGCTGTTCTGCACCTGGCAGCGCAGGTTTCTGTGCAGGCATCGATCGAGTCCCCTGCATTTTCTGCGCAGAGCAATATCGCAGGCTTCATCAACGTGATCGAAGCGGCCAGAAAGCATGGGGTCAAGCGCTTGGTGTATGCCTCCAGCGCTGCGGTATATGGCACACCAGCACAGCTGCCGCTGGATGAAACCAGCCCCACCCGGCCATTGTCGCCGTATGGCCTGGAGAAGTTGATCAACGACCAATATGCGGCGCTGTATCGCGAGCTGCATGGCTTTTCCAGTCTGGGTATGCGTTATTTCAATGTCTACGGGCCACGGCAGGACCCCAGATCTCCCTACGCAGGTGTCATCAGCCGGTTTATCGATCGGTTGCAACAACAAGCACCGTTGACCGTGTTTGGTGATGGTGGCCAGACACGGGACTTCATTTTCGTCAAGGATGTCGCCAAAGCCAACTTGGCCGCACTCCAGTCTTCGCTGCAAGGTGTGTGCAATATTGGTACAGGCAGAAGCGTCACGCTATTGCAGATGATCGATTCCCTGGGTCAGGCGGCAAGCCGCGGCTTGCAAGTCGATCACCAGCCGGCAAGAGACGGTGATATCCGTGAATCAGCGACCCAAGTGACCCGGATGAATCAGTCGTTGGGTGTCGTTGCATCGGTTGGGTTGATCGATGGCCTGAAGGAACTGGTTGCCTCTTGCTGAAGCAATGGGCCGTGATTTGGTTAGCAATGGAAATTCACGTGAAAAAGAAAATTCATCTGGTTGGCGGGGCGCGCCCCAATTTCATGAAGCTTGCACCCATCGTGCGTGCGTTGGACAAACAGCAAGAGCGATTCGAGTATCGGATCGTCCACACCGGCCAGCACTATGACCGGGAAATGAGTGATGTATTCTTCGATGAGCTGGGTATTCCGAAGCCGGATTTCTATCTGGAAGCGGGTGGTGGCAGCCATGCCCAGCAGACAGCCAAGATCATGGTGGCTTACGAGACACTGTGCAATGAGCAAGACAAGCCGGACTTATGCCTGGTGGTAGGGGATGTGAATTCCACCATTGCCTGCTCGCTGGTGGCAAAGAAATTGGGGGTGGCTGTGGCGCACGTCGAGGCGGGCTTGCGGAGCGGTGATCGCGCCATGCCTGAGGAGATCAACCGTCTGGCGACGGATGCCATTTCCGACTACTTCTTCGTGACCGAGGAAAGCGGCGAGATCAACCTGCTCAAGGAGGGCCAGCCTCAAGAGAAGGTTTTCTTCGTCGGCCATGTCATGATCGACAACCTGTTCTATCAGCGTGATCAGCTCAGCTCAACCGAGTTGGCAGGCCAGGCCGCTGAATTGAAAGCCAAATACCCACGTTATGGTGTGGTGACGTTGCATCGCCCGTCGAATGTGGATGATCAGGCAGCGCTGACCAAGCTGATTGGTGCGTTGCGTGAAGTCGCCGCTGAGTTGCCGCTCATTTTCCCGGTGCATCCGCGTACACGGGGCAATATCGAGAAATTCGGCATCGAATTGGGCGACCGGATCATCACAACCCCGCCTTTGTCCTATATGGAGTTTTTGAGCCTCTGGAAGGATGCCGCCATTGTCATGACGGATTCCGGGGGGTTGCAGGAAGAAACGACCGGGCTGGGCGTGCCGTGTTTGACGCTGCGGGAGAATACCGAGCGACCGGTGACGATCAGCGATGGCACCAACACCTTGGTGGGTACATCGCCGGACATGATTGTACGAGAGGCGCGCAAAGTGCTGGCGGGGCAGGGCAAGCAGGGCCGCCAGCCCAAGTTCTGGGATGGAAAAGCCGCTGAACGTATCGTGGACATCCTCTATCGTGAATTGGATCGGGCAACATCAAGCCAACCTTGATGGTGCTGCATGCATTACATTGTCTGACATATTGAATCTTGAAACAGGTGAGGAAAAAATGAGTGTGATTGCGGTTGTCGGTCTAGGCTATGTGGGCCTGCCGTTGGCTGTTGAATTCGGCAAGAAATTTCGCACAATCGGCTTTGATCTGTCTGAAGAAAAGGTTGTAGCCTATAAACGCTTCGTCGATCCGACTGGCGAGGTATCAACCGAAGATCTGCAGGCTTCCACCGGGCTGGAGCCCACGACAGATGCCAGCATGCTGCGCGAGGCCGATTTCGTGATCGTAGCGGTGCCGACCCCGGTCGATGAAGCCCATCAGCCGGATTTCTCGCCCTTGATTTCCGCCAGCCGCAGCGTGGGCGCCAATCTGAAGCGGGGCGCAATCGTGGTGTATGAGTCCACCGTCTACCCAGGCGCCACGGAAGAAGAGTGCGTGCCCGTCCTGGAAAAACACTCGGGTATGAAGTGGGGTGTGGACTTCAATGTGGGCTATTCCCCTGAGCGGATCAACCCGGGCGACAAAGAGCATACCCTGACCCGGATCGTCAAAGTGGTGTCCGGTGATACACCGGAAACACTGGAAAAAGTGGCCAGCGTATATGGGGCGGTGATTACTGCAGGTGTCTACAAGGCCTCGTCGATCAAGGTTGCCGAAGCGGCCAAAGTCATCGAGAACACACAGCGGGATCTGAACATTGCGCTGATGAACGAGCTGGCGCTAATCTTCGACCGTATCGGCATCGATACCTTGGAAGTGTTGCAGGCTGCCGGCACCAAATGGAACTTCCTACCCTTCCGGCCTGGGCTGGTAGGGGGGCACTGCATCGGCGTGGACCCTTATTATCTGACCTATAAAGCAGACAAACTCGGCTATCACCCACAAGTGATCTTGGCAGGGCGGCGTATCAATGACGGCATGGGTAAATTCGTTGCCGAGCAGACCGTCAAGCACATGATCCGCAATGGCTCCAGCGTAAAGGGCGCCAAGGTGATCGTCTATGGTTTGACCTTCAAGGAAAACTGCCCGGATCTGCGCAATTCGAAAGTGGTCGATATCATTGCCGAGCTCAAGAGCTACGGCGTGGACGTGATCGTGCATGACCCCGTGCCCGTGCCCGAGGAGGCGCAGCATGAATACGGTCTGACACTGACACCTTGGGACGCGCTGCCACAAGCCGAAGCCATGGTGATGGCGGTTGCCCATCAGGACTTCATGTCCCGCCCACTCTCTGATTTCCAGAGCAAGCTCAGGCCCAACGGTGTATTCATCGATGTGAAGAGCCAATTTGATCCAGCCAGATTGCGTGAGGCTGGGTTGACGGTCTGGCGCCTGTGACCGACGCTGGTGGAGGATAGGTATGGCCTTGCATCCGGTCATCTTGTGTGGTGGTAGCGGCACACGCCTGTGGCCTATGTCCAGGGCAGCGCTGCCCAAGCAGTTCTTGTCCTTGGTATCTGACCGCACCATGCTGCAGGAAACAGTGACGCGGCTGTCTGGTCTGCCCGATCTGGCGCCGTCCGTGTTGATCTGTAACGAGGAGCACCGTTTTCTCGTTGCCGAGCAGTTGCGTGAAATCAAGCAGACGCCTGCGGCCATCCTGCTGGAGCCGGTCGGTCGTAATACCGCGCCAGCCGTGACCTTGGCCGCCTTGGCCTTGGTAGCGCGCGACCCGGATGCCTTGATGCTGGTGCTGCCGGCTGATCATGTGATCCGCGATGTTGCGGCCTTCCACGCTGCAACGGCGGTGGCAGTGCAGGCGGCCAAGTCAGATCGGCTGGTCACGTTTGGCATTCGCCCAGACCGGCCCCACACCGGCTATGGCTATATCAAGCTTGGGACGGCACTGGAGCTGGAGGGCTGTCACCAAGTGGATCGCTTTGTCGAGAAGCCGGACTCAGCTACGGCAGAGGCATTCCTGGCAGCTGGTGATCATCTATGGAACAGTGGCATGTTCGTATTCAAGGCAAGCCGTTATCTTGAGGAGATCGCCAGATTCCAGCCTGCCATGCTGCAGATCTGTCGGCAGGCCATTGCCGCTGCCGTTCAGGATCTGGATTTCTGCCGGATACCTGCAGAGACATTCACGACCTGCCCATCTGATTCAATCGATTACGCCGTCATGGAAAAGACCGATGCCGCAGTGGTCGTGCCCGTGAATCTCGGCTGGAGCGATGTCGGGTCGTGGCAGGCTCTGTGGGAAGTGGCCGGCAAGGATGGCGCGGGGAATGTGACCCGGGGTGATGTCTACCTGGAAGCTGTTCAAAACAGCTATGTGCGCGCCGATAGCAAAATGGTTGCCGTGATTGGCTTGGATGATGTGGTGGTGGTCGAAACTGCTGATGCCGTGCTGGTATCGCACAAAGACTGCGCGCAGAACGTGAAGAACGTGGTGTCACGACTGAATGCTCAGTCCCGCACCGAATCCACCTTCCACCGGCGGGTGTATCGCCCTTGGGGTAGCTATGAGGGCATCGACGCCGGGCCCCGTTATCAAGTCAAGCGGATCACCGTTCAACCAGGCCAGAAGCTCTCGCTGCAAATGCACCATCATCGCGCCGAGCATTGGGTGGTCGTGAGCGGTACGGCGAGGGTGACTTGTGACAGTGAAAGCAAGCTGCTGGCCGAAAACCAATCAACCTACATTCCCTTGGGCGCCAGCCATCGGCTGGAAAACCCGGGCAAGCTGCCGCTGGAGATCATCGAAGTCCAATCCGGTGCCTATCTGGGGGAGGATGACATCGTGCGCTTCGAAGATGTCTATCACCGCGATCAGCCCTGAATCATCCATCCTGCTGAGGGTGAACCAAGCCTGGTGAAAGCCAGGCTTTGTTTTGTCTGGCACAGCGATCTGGCACGAAATCGGTTAAAATGAAGCTTTGCGACACCAATCAAATGAGGAGTGCATTATGTCGATGGCTGATCGTGACGGCCTGATCTGGTACGACGGTAAGATGGTGCCGTGGCGCGACGCGACCACGCATGTGCTGACCCACACATTGCATTACGGCATGGGTGTGTTTGAGGGCGTGCGTGCTTATAAGACAGCCGAAGGTCCGGCAATTTTCCGCCTGCAGGATCATACCGATCGCCTGTTCCGTTCGGCGCACATTCTGGGCATGAAGCTACCTTATACCAAAGCACAGCTGAATCAGGCACAGCTTGATGCCATCAAGCTAAATGGCCTGGAGTCCGGTTACATCCGCCCGATGGCTTTTTATGGTGCCGAGGCGATGGGTATCTCTGCCAGAACCCTGTCTACACATGTCATCGTCGCAGCATGGCCATGGGGGGCCTATCTGGGCGCAGAGGCGCTGGAGAAAGGCATCCGGGTCAAGACGTCTTCATTCACTCGCCATCACGTCAACATCACCATGTGCAAGGCCAAGGCCAATGGCAACTACATGAACTCGATCCTGGCCAATCGCGAGGCTGAACAGGACGGGTACGATGAGGCCTTGTTGCTGGATGTGGATGGTTTTGTGGCCGAGGGTTCTGGTGAAAACATCTTCATCGTCCGCAAGGGCAAGCTGTATACGCCAGATCTGACCTCCGCCCTGGAAGGCATCACCCGCGACACGATCGTTCAGCTGGCAGGTGAATTGGGTATCGAAGTCGTCGAAAAACGGATCACCCGTGACGAAGTCTATACTGCTGATGAAGCATTCTTCACCGGCACGGCGGCTGAAGTGACGCCTATCCGCGAGCTGGATAATCGCATGATTGGCGAAGGGGTACGCGGCCCGGTGACTACCCGCCTGCAGCAACTCTATTTTGACTGTGTGACCGGCAAGTCCGAGCAGCATCGAGACTGGCTGACCTTTGTGAAGTGAGTGATCCATGGCTGAAACAAAAGAGCTGAGTCAGCGCATCATCGAAGTATCTGATCAGGATCTGCCCTTGCATTGTCCAATGCCTGACATGTTGAAATGGAATGCCCATCCACGTGTCTTCCTGGCCATTGAAAAGACTGGCGAGGCCAAGTGCCCATACTGTGGCACTGACTACAAACTGAAGGGTGGCCCTCGACAGGGCGGCCATCACTGATCCGCCATGCCGGCGCCTTGGGCGCCGGTTTCATTTTGCATTCTTATGACTCGAATTCTCGTCGTTGCGCCGTCTTGGGTCGGTGATTGTGTCATGGCCGAGCCCCTGTACCGTCAGCTGGCGGCGCGCCATCCCGATCTGCAGTTGGATGTATTGGCACCTGCCTGGACGCTGCCCTTGCACAGCCGGATGGCAACCGTCACACAAACACTCGACAACCCCTTTGCCCATGGTCAACTACGACTAACGGATCGATACCGTCTAGGGCGGCAGTTGCGTGCGGGCCACTATCAGCAAGCCATCATCTTGCCGAATTCACTGAAATCGGCCCTGATTCCCTGGTTTGCTGGGATTCCTCAACGAACAGGCTACCTTGGCGAACAGCGTTATGGCCTGCTCAATGACTGGCGGAAACTGAACGAACAGGCTGTGCCCAGAATGGTGGATCGCTTTGTCCAACTGGCAGTGCCTGAGCATGAGTCAGCGGCTGTGATGGCTGCCAACCCCAAGCTGGTGGTCAGCGAGCAGAGCGTGCTGCAGGCGTTGCGGGACAAGGGGTTGACCACCTCCCGCCCGGTCTTGGCATTTTGTCCAGGCGCTGAATATGGGCCTGCCAAGCGTTGGCCGGCTCGGCATTTTGCTGCCTTGGGTCGCTTGGCCGTGGCGCGAGGGGCGCAGATCTGGGTATTGGGCTCTCATAAAGAGCAATCGATAGGCCAGGAAATCGTGGCTGCAATCGGTCAGTCGGCTGTGAACCTATGCGGTGAAACATCATTGGCGCAGGCCATTGATCTATTATCCTTGGCAAAAGCAGTTGTGACCAATGACTCTGGGTTGATGCATGTTGCTGCGGCATTGGAGCGTCCGGTATTTGCAGTATATGGTTCATCCAGTCCGATATTCACGCCACCATTGAGCGATCAGGCTGAAATCATCACCTTGAATCTGCAATGCAGCCCCTGTTTCAAGCGGGCTTGCCCGTTGGGCCATATGAATTGCCTGAACCAGCTTGATGCTGATCTCGTGTGGAAGAGCATGCAAGGTATCTTTGCATCCTTGACTGAATCTGCCGATTGAGTGGCTTCCAATATCTGAATGCTATTTATTTATCCGTAGATTAAGTTTAAGATCATTAGAGAACCTACCTAAATAATAATATTCATTTTCCTGCATTTATCGAAATGGGCGCTTTTACGTGGCTGTCATTTCGGGCTTGAGTCCGAAATCAGGCAGGCGCGAGCCGTGAGCCTCGTCAGCGGAGCATGGCAACGAGCAGCTTGTGACAATTTGGCAGCGATGTGCAGATGGGTTGGGTGGTACATAGCGTTTTGGTAAGTGTTTTTATGATTGGTGAGGCACACGTTGGTAGCAGCGCTCAAAAGTCGATGGTTTCGGATCTGTGCAGGTCAGACAGGCTGGACGATTCTCTTTGCGGCGGGGTTGTTGGCGGGGGCTCTGCTCGGGTTCCGGTTGGGGTGCGGTAACCAGCCCATACCACTGCTTTGGCCACCGTCTGGCATTGCATTGGCCGGTTTGTTGTTGACCGGCATGCGTGTGCTGTGGGTGATCCCGATGGTGACGCTGATACTGGGCTGGGCGCTTGGTCAGCCTCTGATCGGCACCTTGGCAATCGCCATAGGCTCGACGCTTGGTTCTGCGCTGAGCGCCAAACTGCTGAATGTCTACAGTCAGCGCGACAGGATGCTGTCATCTTTACGCAATGTCGGTCTGCTGATCCTGATTGGTGCCATGTTCAATGGCGCCATTTCTGCAAGCTTCAGTGCATTGGCGCTGTACTCCCCCAGCACGCTCAGCACGCACTCACTGAATGAAACCTGGCTGATGCGCTGGCTGGCAGAGGTTGCCGGGGTACTGCTGATCACCCCCTTGATACTGGCGATTGCTGAAAAGGTGCGGGAATTCTGGCACCGCCGGGCTGTGGAGCTGCTGACCCTGTCCGGTCTGACCATTCTAATTAGCTACATCGTGTTCGGTGGGTATGCTCTGCCCGCCACGCCCCATCTGACATTGCAATTTGTGATTTTCCCGCTGATCGTGTGGGGTGCAGTCCGCTTCGGTCATGTCGGCTCTGGTGTGGTGGCCTTGCTGGCGTCCATCATTGCCGCCTGGTCGATGTTGAGCGGTGATCTGAGTGGCGCGTCGGGTTTCGAAAAGACCTTCTTCCTGTTTGCGTTCATGTCCGTCATGGCCAGTGCGGGCTTGATTCTGGCGGCCACCATCGAAGAGCGCAGGTTGACGGTGGACATGCTGCATGAGCACCGATTACAAGCGCAGTCGGTGCTCAACAACATGCAGACGCTGTTCTACACCAAAGACCTCAAAGGCTGTTATTCCCTGGTCAACCGTGAATTTGCCGAGCTGTTCGGCTTGGCTGGTCGAGATGTCATCGGTTGCACGGCGTTCGACCTGCTCCGGCCTGATGAGGCGCGCAGCCAGCAGGCCAATGATACCCTGGTACTGAGCGCCGAGAAGAATATCCAGTTTGAGGAAAGTTTCGAGCTGGAAGGGGTGGCCCATACCTATCTGGTCAATAAATTTCCTCTCTACGACCGCAATGGGCGATTGATCGGGCTGTGCGCGAATGGGATCGACATCACCGAGCGCAAGCGGGCAGAAGCTGAGTCGGCAGCCGCGCAGGCGCGGTTTCGCGCATTGGTCGAATCCCCACTGGCGGGCATTGCCATCATCCAAAACGATCATGTTGCCTATGCCAACCCTGAGTTGGCCAATATACTTGGATTCCCAGTCGATGAGCTGACTGGTCGGGCATTTTCGTCCGTCATCTGGCCCGATGATCGCATCATGCTGCATAAGCAGCTGGCGGCTGATGCCCACCATCGAGGGCCCGGTCGTCGCATTGCGGTCAAGATCCGTCACCGTGACGGCTCCCCGATAGACGTGGAATTGCACACCCGGCGTTTTGATTACAACGGCAAGGTGGCAACCTTCGGCCTGTTTCTCGATATGCGCCAACGTCTGGAGACCGAACGCCAGTTGGAGCTGTTTGGCCGAGTGTTTCAGCACTCCACCGATGCGATCTGTGTGGCGGACAAAGACGAATGCATCCAATCGGTGAATGATGCATTTCTGCGAATCACCGGCTATGAAGAGTCGGACATACTCGGTAAGCCCATGTCGATGCTGACCCGAGCCGTACCCCAGGCGCAATGTGATCAGGTGCGGCACCAGTTGCAGGATCAAGGCTATTGGCATGGTGAATACTTGGTGTGCAGCCGACATGATGAGGTATTCCCGGTCTGGTTGAGCGTATTCGTTTTGCGTCAGACAGAGGGCTTGATCACCAATGTGGTGTCGATATTCAGTGATATCTCTGAGCTGAAGCAGGCGGAAGTCGCCAAGCAGCAGGCGGAAGGGAAGTTCCGTGCGCTGGTCGAGTTATCGCTGGTCGGTTTCTACATCGTTCAGGACGACATCCTTCACTATGCCAATCCCACCTTGGCGGAAATGGTTGGTCACGATCAGCAGGCCATGGCGGGGCGTGAGGTGAATGATTTCATTGCACCGGACGACTGGATGTTGGTGCAGCAAAACCACCGGCTGCGGCTGACCGGTGAAATTGACCACCTGCGCTATACCTTCCGCATCCGGCACCGCGATGGTCATCTGGTGGATGTCGAGGCGCATGGTCGGCGCTTTGAGTTCAACGGGCGGCCTGCCATCATCGGCATGTTGATCGATATCAGCGAACGGGTGAAGCAGGAGCGTCAGTTGCGCTTGGCGGCGAAGGTCTTCGACAATGCGCAGGAGGGCATCCTGATCACCGATGCCAATGCCGAAATCATTGCCACCAACCCTGCATTCAGTCGTATCACCGGTTTCGAAGGAGGGGGGACGATCGGCAAGGTTTCCCGGATGTTCCGTGATGGGCGGGATTATGGCGAAATCAATCAGGATATGCTGATGAGCCTGGAGATGTCTGGCCATTGGCAAGGAGAGCTGGTTGATCGGCGTAGCAATGGCGATGCCTATCCTGCCTGGCTGAGCATCAGTGCAGTCCGGGATGACCAAGGGCGGATCTCGAACTATGTAGGCGTCTTCTCCGATATCACCAGTCGTAAAGAGGCGGAAGAGCGCCTGCATTTCCTCGCCAATCATGATGCCTTGACCAGGCTGCCCAATCGCGCACGTCTGCACGAGCGGCTTGAGCAGTCCTTGTTCAGATTGCATGGCCACGCCCATCAGCTGGCAGTGCTGTTCATTGATCTCGATCGATTCAAGACCATCAACGATACCCTGGGGCACCATGCTGGCGACCAGCTGCTGAAGGAGGTGGCGGTACGCCTCAAGCGCTGTGTCAAAGAGTGGGATCTGATCGCCCGCCTGGGAGGGGATGAATTCACGGTTGTCATGGAGAACATCACGGACGTTCAGCACGTGGCAGGCGTGGCCGAGCGTTTGTTGCACACCTTGGGCCAGCCATTCATGCTGGAGCAGCAGGAGCTGTTCATTACCGCCAGCATCGGCATCGCCATGGCACCGATCGATGGCTCGGATGCGGCATCCTTGCTGAAGAACGCCGACATCGCCATGTATCGCGCAAAAGAGCTGGGCAAGAATACCTATCAGTTCTTCGCATCTGAGATGAATGCCTTGGCCATGGAACATCTGGTCATGGAAAGCAGCTTGCGCTACGCCTTGGAGCGTAGGGAATTCGAGCTCCATTACCAGGTTCAGGTGGAGTTGCTGCAACATCGGATCATCGGGATGGAGGCGCTGGTGCGTTGGCGGCATCCGGAGCTGGGCTTGGTTGCGCCGGCACGGTTCATCCCATTGGCGGAGGAAAATGGCTTCATCGTGCCGATCGGAGAGTGGGTGCTGTTGACCGCCTGTCAGCAGGCGAAACGATGGCAGGAGGCAGGGTATCCGCCAGTCAGGATGGCGGTCAATCTGTCACCTCGCCAATTCCGTCCGTTCAGCTTGGTGCAGTCTGTGCGCAATGCCTTGGCACTGTCCGGCCTAGCTCCCGAATGGCTGGAGCTGGAAATCACCGAGAGCATGATCATGCGGGATGCCGAAGAGGCGATCGAAATCATGTCAGAGTTGAAGGCCATGGGTGTGCAGTTGTCGATCGACGATTTTGGCACTGGCTACTCATCCTTGAATAATCTGAAGCATTTCCCCATCCACAATCTGAAGATCGATGGTTCCTTCATCGCAGGTGTACCTGGCGATGGAGAGGATACCGCCATCACCGAGGTGATCATCACCATGGCCAAGCGCCTGGGCCTGAGTGTGGTGGCAGAAGGCGTGGAGCGTATGGAACAATTGCTTTTCCTGCGTGAGAATGGCTGTGATCTGGTGCAAGGGTTCATGTTCAGCGAACCCAGACCCGCCGAGGAAATCGAGCTTCTGTTCACGGCGCTTGGCATTTATCAAGTACATCGTCACAATGTGCACCCTCCTGATTTGAAGCCCACATCGTTGGAACACGTTTGAACTCAAAAATCATCTTCGGCTTTCATGCCGTCAATGCGCGTTTGCGCCACTTTCCTGGCAGCGTTCAGGAGCTCTATTTACTCAACCAGCGGCAGGACCCCCGCGCCAAGGATGTGGAGCACACGGCCAATCAAGCTGGTGTCCGCATCATTCCGGTGGATATGCAACGACTGGATGGCTTGGTCGGAGCCGGGCGTCATCAAGGCGTAGCGGCCTTGATCGATCTTGGCAAAAGCCATGTCACTTTGGATGACGTACTGGATCAGCTGACCGAGCCTCCTATGCTATTGATTCTGGATGGCGTGACAGACCCCCATAATCTGGGCGCATGCCTGCGGGTGGCTGATGCCATGGGTGCACACGCAGTGGTGGCCCCCAAGGATAAATCGGTCGGCCTGAATGCAACCGTCTCGAAAGTCGCCTGTGGCGCTGCTGAGGTCATGCCTTATGTCACGGTCACCAATCTGGCGCGGACCTTGCGCGACCTGAAAGATCGCGGAGTGTGGATAGCGGGCACCGCAGCCGATGGCGACACAGACCTGTTTCATTTCGAACAGACCGGCCCGCTTGCCTGGGTGCTGGGTGCGGAAGGCTCAGGCCTGCGCAGGTTGACCCGAGAGCACTGCGATGTCATGGTCAGCATCCCTATGTTTGGCACTGTCGAAAGCCTGAATGTATCTGTGGCATCCGGCCTGTGCTTGGCTGAAAGCCGTCGGCAACGCGTCTTGGCTGGTGTGAAGTGATTTACCGCTGGTCATTGGTCGAGTAGTCGTTTATACTGCTTCGTTTCCCCAACCCTTGCCTTACCGGAACGCATACGGGAGGCTTTTTCCAAAAGGAGTGATTAATGCGTCATTACGAGATCGTATTCATCGTCCATCCTGATCAAAGCGAGCAGGTGCCGGCGATGGTCGAGCGTTACAAGAATATGGTCGTGAACGGTGGTGGTGCAATCCATCGCCTCGAAGACTGGGGTCGTCGTCAACTGGCCTATCCGATTCAGAAAGTTCACAAGGCCCATTACGTGCTGATGAACATCGAATGCAGCCAGGAAATCCTGGATGAGCTGGAACATGCATTCAAGTTCAACGACGCAGTTCTGCGCCACCTGACCCTGAAGAAAACTGGTCCGGTGACCGAGCCTTCTCCGATGATGAAAGAAGAGAAGTCGAAGTCCCTGATGAGTCAGGAAGGTAAAGGCGACGCTGCTGCGGCGTAAGCTGAGTGAGTTGCAATCAGGTTGAGCTGGAAGGTGTCATCATCGAGCGCGAGTCGCTTCGGTATACGCCAGCAGGTATCCCAATCATCGGGTTTGGCCTTTCCCATCAATCCCAGCAAAATGAAGCGGGCATGGCCCGTACAGTCAAGTGCGTCTTGGCCGCTATTGCATTGGGTGATATTGCCGTTCAGGTGGATCGCCTACGGGATGACAGGGTAGTCCATTTGTCAGGTTTTCTGGCAATGAAAAACCTGAAAAGCTCACAACTGGTATTGCACGTAACCCGAATCGAATACAGTCAAACGAGGTAATCATGTCCCGTAATTTGTTCAAGCGTCGGAAGTTCTGCCGCTTCACCGCCGAAGGCGTCAAAGAGATCGACTACAAAGATATCGATACGCTGAAGGATTTCGTCACCGAAACAGGCAAGATCATTCCTGCCCGTATCACTGGTACCAAGGCTCGCTACCAGCGTCAGCTGTCAGATGCCATCAAGCGTGCGCGCTTCCTGGCCCTGATGCCTTACACTGATCTGCACTAAGCGCTAGGAGATATCGACATGCAAATCATTCTCCTGGAAAAAGTAGCCAATCTGGGTCAACTGGGCGACGTGGTCAAGGTCAAGGATGGTTACGCTCGTAACTTCCTGATCCCGACTGGTAAAGCAAAGCGTGCAACAGATGCCAATCTGAAAGAGTTTGAAGCACGTCGTGCAGAGCTCGAAAAGGTACAGGCTGCCAAATTGGTTGAGGCGCAAGCTCGTGGTGAGAAACTCGCCGGTGCGCGTTTCGAAGTCAGCCAAAAAGCAGGTGTGGATGGCCGCTTGTTCGGCTCTGTCACCAACGCGGACATTGCTGACGCGATCAGCAAGACCGGCGTTCAGGTTGCCAAGGCTGAAGTTCGCCTGCCTGAGGGCCCGTTCAAGATGATCGGTGAATACAACGTTGATATCGCACTGCACCACGACGTAGTAGTTGAGGTGGCTGTTGTGGTCGTGCCAGAGGCGTAATCTGCTTCAAGCTGGATGTTGTTTCAAGAAAAGGGCTGCTTTGCAGCCCTTTTTGTTTGTGGGATGCATTTGACTGCTGGTTGGGATTCATGGGGTGTCATGTATCCAGTAGCGGTGTGAGCAGGTAATAAATTCAGGTCAATCATGGCAAAGCAGGCTGGATGAAACTGGCAATGAGCCGTGTGGGGCTTGGGGTTGCAATGTGATCATTGGATTCTCCGACGAGCCATCTGTTCTGCTGTAAAATGGCATCATGTAGCCCCCGCCTTGAGGGGGTTTTGTTTTTCATTATGTCGTGATGCGCTATGTCCACTTTCGATTTGGTTTCAGAAGACCGTGAATTGCAGATGATCAAGCTGCCGCCTCATTCGGTTGAGGCTGAGCAGTCCGTGTTGGGCGGTTTATTGCTGGACAACAAAGCTTGGGACAATGTCGCCGGCCAGATATCCGAGGTTGATTTTTATCGCCACGATCATCGATTGATCTTCAAGCATGTGTTCAAATTGCTTGAGCTGGGGCAGCCTGCCGATGTGGTGACCGTGGCCGAGTCATTGGAAAAATCCAATGAGCTGCAGGAGGTAGGTGGGCTGGCGTATTTGGCCAGCTTGGCTCAGAACACGCCTAGCGCCGCAAATATCGGTCGATACGCCCATATTGTGCGAGAGCGTTCGATCATGCGCAAATTGGTTGAAGTCGGCACCGAGATTGCCGATTCGGCCTATAACCCAAATGGCCGCGATGCGGCGGATCTGCTTGACCAGGCGGAGGCCAAGGTCTTTGAGATTGCAGAAAGCAGCGCCAAAGGGCGGCAGGACTTTCTGACCATGCCGCAATTGGTGTCGGAGGTGGTCGAGCGGATTGATACGCTCTATAACCGTGACAATCCAAATGACATCACCGGCATCCCATCTGGTTTTGTCGATCTGGACAATATGACTTCAGGGTTGCAGCGTGGTGATCTGATCATTGTTGCGGGTCGGCCTTCTATGGGGAAGACGGCATTTTCCATCAATGTTGCTGAGAATGTTGCGATCAGCACTGGTTTTCCTGTGGCGATTTTCAGTATGGAAATGGGTGGTGCGCAGCTGGTCATGCGGATGATCGGCTCTGTTGGTAAGCTTGATCAGCATAAAATCAAGACTGGCCGATTGGAGGATGAAGACTGGCAGAAGCTGACCTATGCCGTCGGTAAACTGTCCGAGGCGCCTATCTATATTGATGAATCGGCGGGCCTGTCCGCATTGGAGGTTCGGGCACGGTGCCGTCGCTTGGCACGCCAGCATGGCCAGCTTGGCTTGATCGTGATTGACTATATCCAACTGATGGCAGGTAACAGCAGTGGTGGGCGTGATCAGAACCGTGCAACAGAGGTGGGCGAGATATCACGATCGTTGAAAAGCTTGGCCAAAGAGCTGAAAGTGCCGGTGGTCGCGCTGTCTCAGCTGTCACGAAATGTGGAAAGCCGCCCGGACAAGCGTCCGATGATGTCCGATTTGCGTGAATCTGGCGCAATCGAACAAGATGCAGACATCATCATCTTCATGTTCCGTGAAGAGTACTACTTCCGAGATAAGGAAGAATTGAAAGGCAAGGCTGAGGCAATCATCAGCAAGCACCGTAATGGCCCGACCGGGAGCGTGCCATTGACCTTCCTCGGCCAATTCTCTCGTTTCGAAAATGCCGCCTTTACCAAAACGGGTTGGGAGGGCGAGTAGTAATCGTGTGGGTGGGCTGGGTGGTGTTGCTCACATGCCCAGCTTTGCCGCAGGCACTTCTGCTGAGTGCTGATCCCATATCCGTCTACCACGGCAAGTGGTCGGGGCTGCATGCCGGCCCTGCCCGGCTCATCTAGCCTAAACATTCCTTCCATTTTTTCGCACAACCCGTCCTGGTGATCGACAGTGGTACGCCTCTTTGAGGTGCCTGGCTGATAGGTGATATTCCGTGAGTGAGTGATCCGCAGCCCGCGCCAGATCTCGTCGAGCGCTGATCTTTCCTTTTAGATCAGAGATGTGTCGCCCATTGATGTTGATGCCTGAAATAAAATACAGTATACTGTTGATATTGACAGCTTAATGCCGAAGGGGGAAGTGATGACCTATCGTATCCAGTCTGATCAGCAATCTGTCTTGCCACTTAATGATGGGAGGTATGCCAGGTTGGATGGTGTGATTCACGGATTGATTGGTGGCTTCCTGTTGATGGTTGTCCATGACCTGAGCCCGGCTTGGCTGGAAGTCATGCAACACCCAAAGGCCGATGGGTTGCTGATGGGGTTGATCTGCGTCAGCGCATTGGTCTTGACGGTCGGAGCAGTCTATTGCGGGGTGCGAGTTGGTTATCTTGCCTGGCGATGGTTGAGGGAGGTATCACAACGGCGGCAACGAATTGTTCAATCTGATCAGGTGGGTCAGGCCATAGTTTGGTCATACACCAAGCTGCTACATAGGCTGTTGCCTGTTTACTGGCAGCGCGTGGCCGGTAGCAAGCGCCCTCATTTGCGGTGTGTGGTTGTTGGCGGAGGTAGCCATGTTGCGGCTTGTTCTGGGTGATGCCTTGAAACGGCCTAGTCTGGTCGGGGTGGTTGTCAGTGCTTAAGAGGCGGTAATGGCATTGGTAATCAGGCGTACGGCCACTCAAGGTGTATTGAGCTGATTACGTGGTGGGCGCAGCAATAAAGATGGATTGGATAGTGCGGGCGTTGGTGATGTGCTCAAAGGCGGATGGTGTTCATGTCTGCCAAATCATTGGCAAAGCGGCGAGCACTGATGAGGTGATCAGCTTGGTGATGCGTGGGATGTAAGCAGAGTGTGGCCATCCGCAAGTGAACAAGCCAGCTGTCCGCTGGCTTGTTCTGGCTTGGCTCTGGTCAATCGATCAGTGCCCGCCCTGTGCAACTGCCTGCTGGATAGCCTTGTCCCGTTTGGCTTGGGCGGAAACCATCAGCCGGTTGGAAATCACCACAAAGACCGTGACGAATACGATGATGATGGTTGCCAGGGCATTGATCTCAGGTGTCAACCCAAGCCGGATGGAGGAGAAAATCCACTGGGGTAGGGTGGTGGAGCCGGGGCCGGACAGGAATGCAGTCAGTACATAATCATCCAAGGACAGCGTGAACGATAATAGCCAGCCTGACACCAATGCCTGGGAAATCAATGGGATGGTGATGACAAAGAATACCTTCCAGGGACGGCAACCCAGGTCCATGGCGGCATCTTCCAGTGAGCGATCCATCTCGCGCAGCCGAGATTGCACCAGCACTGCAACATAGGCCATGCAAAGCGTGGTATGGCCGATCCAGATGGTGACCATGCCGCGTTCACCAAAGGCGTAGCAGCCCGCTGTTTTCAGCAGGCCGGCTGCTTCGCCATCGCAGCCGATCGCGGTTTGCAGGGCGACAAACAACAGCAGCATCGATAGCCCTACAATCACCTCTGGCATCACCATGGGCGCGGTGACCATGCCTGCAAACAGGCTGCTGCCCCGGAAACGACCAAAACGGGCCAGTACGAAGCCCGCTATGGTGCCGAGCACAACAGCCAAGCTGGCGGTCATGAATGCGATCTTGAAACTGAGTTTGGCTGCGGCAATGACTGCCTCGTCATTGAACAGTACTTGATACCACTTCAATGAAAAGCCGCCCCATACGGTCACCAGGCGGGACTCGTTGAAGGAGTAGATCACCAAGCTGATGATTGGCGCATACAGGAAGAAAAAGCCGAGCAACATATAGAGTTTATTGCTCAGCGGCATCTTTTTGCCATTCATGATTTGCCGGCCTCCATTTGCTTGGCTTCAAATCGATGGAACCAGATGATCGGCGCGATCAACAGAATCATCATGATGACGGTCACAGCGGAGGCTTGTGGCCAGTCCATGTTGGCGCCAAAGTCATCCATCAGCCGTTTACCGATCATCAATACTTCGCCACCGCCCAGCAGCTCTGGAATCACGTATTCACCGACAGCTGGGATGAATACCATCATCGAGCCAGCAATCATGCCGCCTTTGGAAAGCGGCAAGGTGATCTTGAAAAATGCGTCCCATGGCTTGGCGCCCAGATCCGCAGCGGCCTCCAGCAGGCGACCATCCAGCTTTACCAGGTGTGAGAACAGCGGCAGGATCATGAAGGGCAGGTAGCTGTATACCATGCCGACAATGACGGAGAATTGGTTGTATAGCAATGGAATCGGTTCGTTGATGATGCCCAAGGTCATCAGGATGTTGTTCAGGACCCCGTTGTCCTTGAGGATGCCGATCCATGCATAGACCCGTAGCAGGAATGAGGTCCAGAATGGCAACATCACCAGCATCAGCAGGGTGTTACGGGTTGCTTCATCACTGCGGGCGATGTTGTAGGCAATCGGGTAGCCGATGATCAGACACAAGACGGTGGTGATCAGCGCCAGCTTCAGCGAGTTCCAGTAGGAGATGATGTACTGGCTGTTGCTGGCGGCTTCACTCCAGCTGGTCTCGGCAAAGGCCTTGGCTTCATCCAGGATGGTGTGATATTTGCCCGTATTCAGTGTGATGATGGTTTTGTTTTCTTCCTGCTGAACGATCTGTGTGTAAGGTGGCTGCGCAATGTCAGGCTCAGTGAAGCTGATCTTCAGTACAAAAAAGAATGGCAATAGGAAAAACAGCAGTAACCAGCCATAGGGTACTGCTGTCACCAATGTTCTGCCTTTGGGCAGGCAGCGCATCAGAAGTCCCTTGATCATGATGTCAGCACCACGCCAGCGTTGTCGGCCCACTTGACGAATACCTTGTCGCCCCAGGTGGGGGGCTCGGCTTCGCCCCAGTGGGTGGAGGGAACATGGGCCATGAGAACGCGGCCACTGGGCAGGCGGATGTGATAGATCGAGTAGCTGCCCAGGTAGGCGATTTCCGCCACTTCTCCAGCACACCAGTTGAATTCGGCGGTTGGTTGTTCCCTGCAAACCGTAATGCGCTCGGGTCTGACGGTGAACCAGAGGGTCTGACCTAATGCGCCGGTGATGCCATGATCGACATAAATCCGGTTGTGCAGCTCGGGTGCCTCGATCACGATATGGCTGGCTTCATCCACGACCAATTTGCCTTCGATGGTGTTGGTCGAGCCGATGAACTCTGCCGTGAACACGCAATTCGGATGATTGTAGATATCGCGTGGTCCGCCGACCTGTAGCAATTTGCCTTCCGACATGATGCCGATCCGGCTTGACATGGTCATCGCTTCTTCCTGGTCGTGTGTGACCATGATGCAGGTGACGCCGACTTTTTCAATCACGTTGACCAGCTCGATCTGCGTCTGCATCCGCAGCTTCTTGTCCAGGGCGCCGAGTGGCTCATCCAGCAGCAGCAGCTTGGGGCGCTTGGCCAAGGAGCGCGCCAGGGCAACCCGCTGTTGCTGGCCACCTGACAGTTGGTGGGGCTTGCGCTTGGCGTATTTACGCATCTGCACGAGATCGAGCATCTGGTTGACGCGCTCGGTGATTTCGCTCTTGGGGAGTTTGTCCTGTTTCAGGCCAAATGCCACATTCTCTTCGACCGTCATGTGCGGGAAGAGCGCATAGGACTGGAACATCATGTTGATGGGGCGGGCATAGGGCGGCAGATCGGTTATGTCCTGTCCATCCAGAATCAGACGGCCTTCCGTGGGCTTGTCCATGCCTGCCAGCATTCTGAGCAGTGTGGATTTTCCCGAGCCGGAGCTGCCCAGCAGGGCAAAAATCTCGTTCCTAGGGATATGTAATTCGACATCATCCACGGCGGTAAAATCACCAAATCGCTTGGTAACGCCACGGATCTCCAGATAGGCCTGTTTGCCACCGGCTTTGCCGGCAGCAGCATTGTCTACCGCCACAATGAGCTACTCCTAAACAGTCTGCAGGATGGCCTGCGCCGCCAGAAAAACAGTCGGCGGCATGGCCCGCCGACTCCGTTTTCAATTACTTGCTGGTTTTGAATTTATTGAAGTATGCCGTGACACGCTTTTGTGTGTCAGCATCCATCGGTTTCTTGGGTTGCAATTTGGACAGTGCCGCGTCGCTCAGGTAGATCTTGGAGTCATCCTTGAGCTTTTTGTCCACCAAGGCGGTTGCCTTGGCGTTGGGGTTGGCATAATTCACCTTGTTGGAGATGGCGGCCACGACCTCCGGCTTCATGATGAAGTTGATCCATTGATGGGCTTCAGCCACATTCTTGGAGTCCTTCGGGATGGCCATGGTGTCGATCCACAGCTGGGTGCCTTTCTCGGGCACAACATACTCGATATTCTGCGGTTTTTTGGCTTCCTTGGCCCGATCGCGTGCGATGTATACGTCGCCGTTGAAGCCCATGGCGACGCATACGTCACCGTTGGCCAGCAGGTCGATCGGCGCCTGGATGAATACCTTGATGTCTTTGCGGATGGCGGCCAGTTCTTTGTTGTTGGCTTCCAGTGCGTCTTTTGAGAAGTCCATCATGTCACGGCCTTTGTAGATGTTGTACATAGCGTACACATCTGACGCGCTTTCCATGAATGAAATGCCGCAGCTCTTCAGCTTCGAGGTGTATTTCGGGTTGAAGATCAGCTCCCACATGTCGGTGGGCATGGGTTCGCTGCCCAGTGCTTTTTTCACTTTGTCGAGGTTGATGCCGAATGCTGCTGTGCCCCACATGTAGGGCAGTAGGTATTCGCCGGTCGGGTCGGCTGCTTTCAGCTTCTCCAGCATGGTCGGGTTCAGGTTGGCCAGGTTGGGCAGCTTGGTCTTGTCGAGCTTCAGATAGATGCCTGACTTGATTTGCTTGGCGGCGAAATCCATCGAAGGGTGGACAACATCATAGCCGCTTTTGCCAGTCAGCAACTTGGCTTGCAGCGTTTCGTTGCTGTCATAGACGTCGTACTTCGGGGTGATACCCGTTTCTTTCTGGAAATCCTTGGTGGTGTTGTCGGCAATATAGTCTTGCCAGTTGTATACATTGACCTTGCCAGCGGCAAATGCGCCGGCTACGGACAGCCCCATCACCACGGCGGCCAGTTTGACTGCAAATTGTTGCTTTTTCATGGATATTCACTCCCGTTCGGTTTCCGAAACACCTGGTTCCAAGCGGTTTCGGCATGTGGCCGACGCCAGCCTGGGCGCATTGTCAGATCGACGTATTGATCCCCTCTCGCCGATAGGCGCAATTACAGCATACATGTGCGTTGGTGGGTATGCTGCATTGCATCTCACTACAGCCAAGCAAGCGATTGACCTGCTGGCCGGGCGCGGATTTTACGGCATCTTGCCGATCCATGCTGCTGGTTTTGCATATCTGACAGCCTGATGTAGGTGTCAGAAGTATGCATCACGCCCGGGCAGGCCGTGCCTCGCCCACTCTGGAGAGATCGGTACAGGGTTTACATCGTCTCCATGACTTCGATGCCCAACATGTCCAGGCCGACTTGCAAGGTCCTGGCAGTCAGGTCACATAATTTCAAACGGCTTTGTTGAACCGTACCTTCGCTCTTCAATACTGGGCATGCTTCGTAAAAACGCATGAACTGGGTTGCCAATTGGTATAGATACAAACACATCAAATGGGGCACAGCGTCTTTGGCAACGGTATAGACGGCATCCGCGAATTGTGCCAACTGCAATGCCAGTATGCGCTCTGCCGGCTCGACCAGGTTGACGGCGGCTTGGGCATCCAGCGCGACGCCTTTGTCAAAGATGCTGCGGGCGCGGGTATAGGCATACTGCAGGTAAGGGGCGGTATTCCCTTCGAATGCAAGCATGGTCTTCCAGTTGAACACGTAATCTGACGTGCGATGCTTGGACAAATCGGCATATTTCACTGAGCCGATGCCGACCTTGGTCGCGATTTGGCGGCGGGTGGTTTCATCCAGTGCCGGATTTTTGTCGGTGACCAGTTGGAAAGCGCGCTCTTCGGCTTCATCCAAGAGCTCGATCAGCTTGACGGTGTCACCCGAGCGGGTTTTGAATGGCTTGCCATCTTCGCCCATCATCGTGCCAAAGGCGACATGCTCCAGCACCATGCTCTCTGGGGCATAACCAGCCTTGCGTGCAAGGCTGAAGATCTGCTGGAAGTGCAGGCCCTGTCTGGCATCCACCACATACATCACGCGATCGAGGCCCAGCGTACCATGACGGTAGCGTACTGCTGACAGATCGGTGGTGGCATAGAGGTAACCACCGTCTGACTTCTGGATGATGCAGGCGAGCGGGTCGCCTTCTTTGTTCTTGAATTCATCCAAAAAGACCACTTGAGCACCCTGATCTTCGGTCAGCAGGCCCTTGGTGCGCAGATCATCGACGACGACCGGCAGGTCATCGTTGTAGGTGCTTTCACCCCGCACATCGCCACGGGAAAGCTGGACATTGAGCTTGCGATAGACTGCCTCGCAATGTGAGAGCGAGATATCGACGAACTGGCGCCATAAGGCCAGGACCTCGGCATCACCGGATTGCAGCTTGACAACGTACTCGCGGGCACGATTGGCAAAAGCGGCGTCCTCATCGAAGTGTTTCTTGGCCTGGCGATAAAAGGCTTCGAGGTCGTTCAGGGCTATGGCGGCTTCGTCTGTCTCACCTGCTCTGACTTCCAGCAGGTAGGCGGTGAGCATGCCGAATTGGGTGCCCCAGTCGCCCACATGGTTGGCCCGGATCACCTCGTGACCCAGGAATGCCTGTACGCGTGCCAGGGCGTCACCGATGATGGTGGAGCGCAGGTGGCCGACGTGCATTTCCTTGGCCACATTGGGCGAGGAGTATTCCACCATGACCTTGCGCTTGGCTTGTGCGGGGACGCCCAGTCGGGTGTCATGCAGGGCGGTTTCGACATGTCGAGCAAGGAATTCTGGCGCCAGATGCAGATTGATGAAGCCTGGGCCGGCAATATCCATCTTGGCGACCAGATCGGCCACTTGTGCGTGCTCGACGACCTTTTGCGCCAGCTCGCGCGGGTTCATCTTCAGCTGTTTGGCCGCAGCCATGACGCCATTGACCTGATAGTCGCCGAATTCTGGCTTGCCGGCGGGCTGCACCAGTGGCTGGGCACCAGCGGCGCCTGCGGCGGCCAGTGCGGCTTCGAAACGTTGAGTAAGCGTCTGCAACAAGGTCATATCACATGTCCTGAATCGGTTTGCCAACCAAGTACCAGACCCTTTGTCTCGGTACTCGGCCAGCGGGCAAGCTGTATCAACGTTGCGATGGTCTTTTGCACGCCCACCCAAGCCGATATGCCGCAGCGTGCTCGGCATGACGCCAAGCCGGTTGACGCAACAGGCTGTGAACAGTGTGGATGCAGGGTGGGAGATGTGATCGCAACGCCCGGAAGAACCGGGCATTTTACTGTGCGTCCCGGCTTCAGGGCAAACCGAATATTGCACTGCACCGTAATGGGCGGGGGGCGAAGGCGGCTCATAACCTATCCCGTAACCCGTAATACCACATGCCCAATACCAACGCCGGCGTCCTGAGCAATTTGCCCCCAGGGAAGGGGCGGTGTCGGATGCGGGCCATCAGGTCGAATCGCTCTGCCTGTCCTGCAATGGCTTCGGTGGCCAATCGCCCTGCCAGGCCGGCCACTGCCAACCCGTGGCCGGAGAAACCCTGTAAATAATAGATGTTTGGGGTCAGGCGACCGAAATCGGGGGCGCGGTTCATGGAGATATCGACAAAGCCGCCCCAGCAGTAGGCCACCGGCGTGTCGTGCAACTGGGGAAAGGTCTGCAACATGTTGCCGCGCATTACTTCGGGCAGATTGGCCGGGGTGAGGGTCGAATAACTGACCCGGCCACCAAACAGCATGCGGTGGTCGCGGGTGGTGCGGAAGTAGTCCAGCACGAAATTGTTGTCACAGACGGCGACCCGATCTTTGATCAGTGTGTCGGCCTGGGCGGGTGTCAGTGGCTCGGTGGCGATGATGTAGGTGCCGACCGGCATGATGCGTGACTCGATGGATGGTGCCAGCTTGCCGAGATAGACGTTCCCGGCCAGCACCACAAAGCGTGCCTGCACTGCACCTTGGCTGGTCGAGATGGTGGCAGGCTCACCGCCTTGCAGGTGCGTGACCGGGCTGTGCTCGAAGAGCTGCACCCCATGGCCCTCGGCGGCGGCGGCCAGGCCGAGGGTGTATTTCAGGGGGTGCAGATGGCCGCTCTGGCTGTCAAAGATGGCGGCATGGTAGCGGGGGCTGTCGATCCAGTCGCGTATCTGTCCGGGCTCGATGAAGGTGAGGTGCGGGTAATGGTATCGCTGGCTCAGCAGCTCGAAACCAGCTCGCAGCGCATCGGTCTTTTTGGGCCGGGTCGAGACGGTCAGGTGGCCGGGGGTGAAATCGCAATCGATCTGATAGGTGTCGATGCGTTGCCGGATCAGTTGAATGGCTTCGATCGACATCTGCCAGGCGGTCTGGGCGCCTTCAGCGCCAAGTGCCTGCTCAAATACGTCGTTGTCGCAGGCGTAGCCCGCGATGATCTGGCCTCCGTTGCGGCCTGATGCACCCCAGCCGATGCGCCTTGCTTCGAGCAAGGCCACACTGTAGCCGCGCTGGGCCAGCTCCAGTGCGGCAGACAGCCCCGCCAGGCCACCCCCCACCACGCAGACGTCGGTGGTGATCCGGCCTTGCAAGGCTGGCTTGGCGGCGTCGCGCAGCGCGGTGGCTTCGTAATACGAGCGATGATTGAGCTGATCGTCTTGTCGAAACATGCTCATCGGGCCCGCGCTGCCAGCCGCTGGCAGAGGTAGGTCCAGACAAACACCGCAGCGGCATTGGCGGTGAGTGAGGCGTGGTCGTAAGGTGGGCAGACTTCGACACAATCCATGCCGACCAGGGGGAGATCGACCAGTGCCTCCAGCACGGACAAGACTTGATTGGTGGTCAAGCCGCCGGGCTCGGGGGTGCCAGTGCCGGGTGCGAAGGCTGGGTCGAGGCAGTCGATGTCCAGGGTGAGGTAGGTGGGTGGGTTGCCTGCGGCCAGAATGCGTTGGCGGATGTCATCCAGCATCGGCGCCAGCTGGGTTTCGGATTCCTGGCCGCGCAGCGCACGGGCGGTATAGACACGCCCCCCAACCGCATTGACATGGTCGATGGCGGCTTTTTCACCCGCAGAGCGGATGCCGATCTGGATCGTGGCCGAGGGCACGACCAGCCCTTCCTGTAGCGCTTCGTAAGTCCAGGTGCCATGGCCGGAGGGCTCTCCGAAGTGATTCTGCCAAGTGTCACAATGCGCATCGAAATGGATCAACGCCAACGGCTGGCCGACATGTTGGCGATAGGCGCGCAGCAGGCTCAAGGTGATGGAATGATCTCCACCCAGCCATACCATATGGTATTGGTGCAGCAGGGGCAGGATCGCTTGCTGTAGCGCAGCGCGGGCATCGCTCAACGAGGTGTTGGGCGTGGAAAGGTCGCCCAGATCGGTCAGGTGATCCAGCGGCGATACCCCAAACCAGGGGTGGGTGCCATCACACAGCATCTGGCTGGCCTGGCGAATGGCCTGTGGCCCAAAGCGGGCGCCAGGGCGATTGGTGACGGCACTGTCGAAGGGGATGCCCGCTATGGCGAAGGGTCTGCTGGCGTCTTGTAGTGGCGCCCCCATGAAGCCAGTGCGGTGCAGGTAGGGAAAGTCGAAATCCATGGATGATTGTGGTCGGTCAGTTGATCATGGACGGGGCCACTTGTCGTGGCACCGTCACTTGGGCCGATGGCCGACCCGCCATTACATCATGCCCAGGTCCTTCGCGGTCAACGCCAGACAATGTTTGGCTTTGTCGACCAGCTCATCGATCTCGCTCCGTGTCATCACCAAGGGGGGCGATAGCAGCATGCGATCACCCGTTGCCCGCATGATCAGGTTGTTTTTGAAGCAGTAATCACGGCACTTCAGGCCGATTTCGCCGCCATTGGCAAAGCGTTTGCGGCTGGCTTTGTCGGCAGTGAGCTGCATGCCCGCCACCAGGCCCTGACCTGCAATCTCCCCGACCAGCGGGTTGTCTGCCAGGGCTTGCCGCAGGCTTTGTTGGAAATAAGGCCCGGTGTCGGTCTTGACCTGAGCCACCACCCCACCATCACGCAAGATGCGCAGGTTGGCCATGGCCACCGCTGCAGCGACCGGGTGGCCAGAGTAGGTCAGGCCGTGGTTGAAGTCGCCGCAGTCGATCAGGGGTTGAGCGATCCGCTTGTGGATGGCGACAGCGCCCATGGGGATGTAACCCGAGGTCAGCCCTTTGGCCAAGGTCATGGTGTCTGGCTCGAAGCCAAAATGCTGATGGGCGAACCATTCACCAGTGCGGCCAAAACCACCGATCACCTCGTCCGCGCACAGCAGGACATCATATTGGCGACAGATGCGCTGGATCTCCGGCCAGTAGCTCTCCGGTGGGAAAATCACGCCACCCGCGCCCTGGAAAGGCTCGCCAATGAAGGCGGCAACATTGTCCGCGCCCAGTTCGAGGATCTTCTGTTCCAGCTCGGCGGCGCATTGGCGGCCAAATGCTTCCGGTGTCAGAGTGCCCCCTTCACCAAACCAATAGGGCTGGTTGATATGGACGATATGCTCGACCTTGGAAGGCATCTGTTCGTGCATATAGTCCATGCCGCCCAAGGTGGCCCCTGCCATGGTCGAGCCGTGGTAGCCATTTTTACGCGAGATGACGTATTTCTTGCCTGGCTTGCCCATCGCCGCCCAGTATTGGTAGACCACGCGCAACGTGGTGTCATTGCCTTCTGAGCCAGAGTTACAGTAGAAAAAATGCTCGAAGCCCGGTGGCGCGATTTCCGACAGCAGTTTCGACAACTCGATGATCGGCGGGTGGGTGGTTTTGAAAAAGGTATTGTAATAAGGCAGCTCCAGCATCTGCCGATACGCGGCATCGGCCAGCTCCTGCCGGCCATAGCCGACATTCACACACCACAGGCCCGCCATGCCATCAATGATCTTGTTGCCATCCGAGTCCCACAGGTAGACACCCTGCGCACGGGTGATGACGCGGCTGCCCAATCGATTGAGCGCACCCATGTCGGAAAAAGGGTGGATATGGTGGGCGGCATCCAGTTGCTGCCATTCAGAAGTGGTGCGTTGGGCAATGGGATGGGTCATGACACTATTCTCCACAACAGCCGGCCCATGACGGGTCGGCTTGATTTCAAGACAAAACCGGGACGGCCTGATCACACATGCAGCAGCAGGTGCTTACGTTCCCATGAGCTGATCACCCGGAAATAGGTGTCGAACTCCTTTTCCTTCACCGAGCAATAAGCGTGCACGAACGATTCGCCCAGCACCTTGCCGATGTCTTTGCTGTCACGCATGACTTCAACAGCATCTTCCAGGTGGCGGGGCAGCTCGTAATCCAGATCATAGGCGCTGGTGCTCATCGGGGGCTTGGGGCGCAGGCCCTGCACCATGCCCAGATAGCCGCAGGCCAGGGTGGCGGCCATGGCGAGGTAGGGGTTGACATCGACCCCGGCCACGCGGTTTTCGACGCGCCGGCTGTCGGGGCTGCTATTGGGCACCCGCATGCCAACCGTGCGGTTGTCGTAGCCCCATTGCAAATTGATGGGGGCGGCGGTGTGGCGGCTCAGGCGGCGGTAGGAGTTCACATACGGCGCCATGATCGGCATCACCGCAGGCATATAGGTTTGCAGGCCGGCAACGTAGGACAGGAACAGATCGGATGGGCTGCCGTCGGCATTCGAGAACACGTTCTGGCCGGTCTGCGCGTCCACCACGCTCTGGTGCACATGCATGGCGCTGCCCGGCTCATCTTGCATCGGTTTGGCCATGAACGTGGCGTAGATGTTGTGGCGAAAGGCTGTTTCCCGAACCACCCGCTTGAACAAGAACACCCGATCGGCCAGATCCAGCGCATCCCCATGCAGGAAGTTGATTTCCATCTGCGCCGCACCCACTTCATGGATCAAGGTGTCGATGTCAAGCTGCATGGCATCGCAATAGTCGTACACGTCCTCAAAGAATGGGTCGAATTCGTTGACCGCATCGATGCTGTAGGACTGGCGCCCTGTCTCGGGGCGGCCTGTGCGCCCGATCGGGGGGCGCAGTGGCTCATTGGGATCGGTGTTGCGCTCGATCAGGTAGAACTCCAGCTCCGGCGCCACGACTGGCTTCCAGCCGCGTTGGCCAAACAGATCGATCATGCGGCGCAGGACGTGGCGTGGCGAGATCTCCACCGGGGAGCCATCGAAATGGACACAATCATGGATCACCAACGCGGTCGGGTCCTCCGCCCAGGGGACCAGTGTCACCGTGCTGGCATCGGGCACGCACACCATGTCGGGGTCGGTGGGGCCGGTGATACTGTCATCGTCAGGGTAGTCGCCAGTGACGGTCTGGATCAATACCGCGGTCGGCAGCCGCATCTTTTCGCCTGAGGAGAATTGGCTCTTGGGCAGGATTTTGCCTCGGGCGATGCCGGTCATGTCGGGAATGACACACTCGACTTCGGTGATGCGATGTTCTCGGAAGAATTCGTTGATGCTTTCCATGTTCGTGCTCTCTTATGGTCTGTCGTGTTGGTGCCTGCCACTGGTCACGGGCCGGGCTGATCCGGGCGCGGGCGTGCCTAGCCCTCAAGTCGGCTGGGCTTGATGGCCATCGGCGTAGGTGCTGCGGCGCCTGCAGGAAGTGCGGTGGTCTGAGTGGCAGCGACCCTACTCAGGGTTCATGGTCAGGCCGCGCTCGCGCTTGAATGTCCGGCAGGCCTCGCCAAAGGCCGCAAACAGCTTGACGGATACAGGATTGGCCTGATGCTTCCACTCCGGATGCCATTGGGTGGCCAATGCAAAATGCTTGGCGTCTGCCACGGAAAACGCTTCGACCAGGCCATCCGGCGCGATGGCTTCAGCCATCAGCCCAGTGCCAAGTCGATCCACACCCTGTTGGTGGATGGAATTCACCTGGAATTCGCTCAGCCCGGTCAGCCGTGCGATCAGCCCGCCTGCCACCACCGAAACCGGGTGCGCAGGGCCGTATTGCACGTCCAGGTCGGCATCTTTGTCCTCACGGTGATCCAGCTTGCCTGGGGTTTCGTGGATCTTTTGCAACAGCGTGCCGCCAAAAGCGACATTCATCTCTTGAAAGCCACGGCAGATGCCGAAAACCGGCATGCCCAGCGCAATGGCCTGTCTGATCAGGGGGAGGGTGGTGTCATCACGATGCGGGTCAAGGCAGGTGTCCTCGTCCAGCGTGGGGCCTTGATAGTGCTTGGGGTGCACCATGGATGGGCTGCCGGTGAACAGCAACCCATCGACAAGGGATAAGGTCTGCGCCAAGCTTTGTCGATCGCCCAGTGATGGAATCAGGATGGCATAGGCATCGGCCCCGTCCACCACAGCGGTGATGTATTTCTCACCGATACAGTGGAACGGATGGACACCTAGCATACGGCGATCGGCAGGTATGCCGACAACAGGCTTATCAGTCATAAGTCACGTTGGCGGGTTGCCCCGCCAGAAATCAACAGATCAATCGTTCAATGCCGTCAAGGCTTGTACATAGGTATAGCCCAGATCGTTTGCCACGGCCTCGTAAGTCACCATGCCTTTGTATACGTTCAGGCCGTTGCGCAGATGCGCATCATCTTGCAATGCCCGCTTATATCCTTTATTGGCCAAGGCGACAGCAAAAGGCAAGGTGGCATTGGTCAACGCCATGGTCGAGGTGCGGGCGACGCCGCCTGGCATGTTGGCCACGCAATAGTGGGTGATGCCATCCACCACGTAGGTTGGGTTTTCATGCGTGGTGGCGCGCGAGGTCTCGAAGCACCCGCCCTGATCGATGGCGACATCGACCAGCACCGAGCCGGGTTTCATCAGCTTCAGCATGCTCTGGCGAACGAGCTTGGGCGCGGCAGCACCGGGAATCAGCACTGCACCGATGACTGCATCGGCCTGCCGGATTTCGTTTTCGATGGCATCTTGGGTGGAATAGAGAGTCTTGATACGGCCATCGAACAGATTGTCGATTTCCTTCAGGCGCGGCAGCGAGCGATCGAGAATCGCCACATCGGCACCCAGGCCCATCGCCATGCGCGCTGCATTCAGACCGACCACGCCGCCGCCGATGACCGTGACACGTCCTGGCGCAACGCCTGGCACGCCACCAAGCAGCACGCCAGATCCGCCTTGGGATTTTTCCAGGGCGCGGGCGGCGGCCTGGATCGACATGCGCCCTGCAACCTCGGACATCGGCGCCAACAAAGGCAATCCACCCCGATCATCGGTGACGGTTTCGTAAGCGATGGCAATACAACCGCTGTCGATCAGCCCTTTGGTCTGCTCAGGATCGGGTGCCAGGTGCAGGTAGGTGTAGAGAATCTGGCCGGGACGCAGCATGCGATATTCGACAGGCTGTGGCTCTTTGACTTTGATGATCATGTCAGCCTTGGCAAATATCTCGCTTGCCTCGGTCACCATGGTGGCGCCGGCTGCAATGTATTGATCATCCGAAAAACCGATGGCGGTACCCGCCTGGTGCTGGACCAGCACGCGATGACCATGTTGGATCAGCTCTTTGACCCCCCCTGGTGTCAGGCCAACACGGTATTCATGATTCTTGATTTCCTTCGGTACGCCAATCAGCATGTTAGAGATCTCCCTATATTGTGAAAACAGGCTGAACCCAGCCTGAGCCCTCAATCGGTGTCCTTCATGCATCTTGAACCGATTGTGGCCGGTTTGCTGCTCTGAATGTCTAATATATTCAACATCCGGCTGCGTGGCTGTGTCAAATATATTTGACGTTGCATTGCACCAAATGGGGGCGTGGCGGATTGCTGCTGTGTGATGTTGATAGGTGAGGGCGCTATAAATTTGCTTTGCAGCGGGCTTTCAAAATGTTTACTATCACCGTAAAAAATATCAAACATTTTGCAGGTGCGATTGATACCGCTGCACGGCTTGCGCCGGTGCGGTGCCGATGGCATCTGAGTATCAGGAATCTACCCATGTCTGTCGAAGTTGCCCAACGTCTGCGTCTGATCCGCGAACGATTTGGACTCTCGCAACGGGAGCTGGCCAAGCGTGCCGGGGTGACCAACAGTACGATTTCATTGATCGAGCAGAATCGGGTCAGTCCGTCGGTGTCGTCACTGAAAAAAGTGCTGGATGGTGTGCCAATGAGCTTGGCGGAGTTCTTCACATTTGATGTGGATGGGCCGGTTCGCCCCTCGCCATTTTTCAGCAAAGAGCAGATGCCCAACATCGGCAGTGATCATGTTGCCTTTTTCCTGCTGGGCCATGGCTTGAAGGATCGCAAGATCACCATGCTGCGCGAGGTTTACGATGCCCATGCGGATACCGGCCATGATATGTTGAAACATGACGGGCAGGAGTGCGGCTTGGTGGTGAAAGGGCGCATCGAGCTGACGGTGGATGGGCAGGTGCAGATTCTCAGCGAGGGCGACGGATTCTATTTCGACTCGCAATTGCCCCACCGTTTTCGTAACCCTGATCAGGAACCTTGTGAAATTGTCAGTGCCAATTCCTTACCCAGCTTTTGAATGGTGGCCAGCCGGATATACAGCCTAGGCCGCGCCACACGCTGGTGCCTCAACCACAACAGGAGTCGCCTATGCCTAGCAACAAAACATTGGCGGATTGGCAGCAGTTTGCAGCCAGTCTCAATATCGAAGGTCGTGCGTTCATTCAGGGGCAGTATGTGGCTGCCCGGTCCGGTCGGGCTTTTGATTGCATCAGCCCGATCGATGGCAAGGTATTGACTCAGGTCACCGATTGTGAAGAGATCGATGTCGATGCGGCGGTAGCCGCGGCCCGGCAAGCCTTCGAGAGCGGCGTGTGGTCGCAGGCCAATCCACGTAAGCGCAAGAAAGTGCTGTGTCGTTTTGCTGAGCTGATCCGCCAGCATGCCGATGAATTGGCGGTGCTGGAGACCTTGGATGTCGGCAAGCCGATAGGGGACACCACATCTGTTGATATTCCAGGCGCGGCTTACTGCATCGAGTGGTATGGTGAGGCGATCGACAAGCTGGGTGGCGAGGTCGCTCCAGCTGATCAGCACTTGGTCGGGCTGGTGACGCGTGAGCCGATTGGTGTCGTGGCATGTATCGTGCCCTGGAATTTCCCGCTGCTGATGGCCTCATGGAAAATCGGGCCCGCCTTGGCTGCCGGCAATTCCGTCATTCTCAAGCCCTCCGAAAAGTCCCCATTGACTGCGATTCGCGTGGCGGAGCTGGCCAAGCAGGCCGGGGTGCCGGATGGCGTGTTCAATGTGCTGCCAGGCGGCGGGCAGGTGGGTAAGCTGTTGTCGCTGCATATGGATGTCGATTGCGTAGCGTTCACCGGCTCGACCCAGGTTGGTAAGCTGCTCATGCAGTATGCTGGGCAATCGAACCTGAAGCGGGTCTGGCTGGAGCTGGGTGGCAAGTCTCCCAATATCGTGATGCCGGATTGCCCGGATTTCGACCGGGCGGCCAGTGCGGCAGCCGGAGCCATTTTCTACAATATGGGCGAAATGTGTACGGCGGGCTCGCGCTTGTTGGTGCATCGAGATATCAAGGAAGCTTTCATCGACAGGCTCTTGGAGAAGGCGCGTGCCTATCAGCCGGGGAATCCGCTGAATCCGGTGACGAGCATGGGTGCGATTGTCGATGACATCCAGCTTCAGCGGGTGCTGGGTTATATCGAGCTGGGTCGGGCCGAGGGCGCGAAGTTGTTGGCGGGTGGGCAGCAGGTCTTGCTGGACAGCGGCGGCTACTATATCGAGCCCACCGTTTTCGACGTTGATCGACCGGACATCCGGATCGCCAGAGAAGAGATCTTTGGGCCGGTGCTGTCGGTGGTGACGTTTGATACCTTGGATCAGGCGATAGCATTGGCCAATGATAGTGAATATGGCTTGGGCGCAGCTATCTGGAGCAGCAATCTGACCACGGCGCATGAGGCCGCCAGACGGTTGCGTGCTGGCACGGTCTGGGTCAATTGCTATGACGAAGGTGGTGATATGAACTTCCCATTCGGTGGCTATAAGCAATCTGGCAATGGGCGGGATAAATCCCTGCATGCATTGGAAAAATACACCGAGTTGAAGTCAACGCTGATCCGCCTGCGTTAAACCATCCATTCTGCGCTTCCAACAGCCGGCCCAGTGCCGGCTTTTCTTTTTGTCTTCCTGTCAATACATACGAAATGGACTATATTGCATTACGGAATTGGCTGGCATCGGGCAGGCAGACGAGAGACTGACCCCGGGGCGACTTGACTGAGGCAACGGGGCAGCATCAGCCACGCCAAGGTGTGGAGTTTGTAGCAGTTGCCATTCAGCGATTGGATGGAGTGCCCAGCAATTGCCCGACTGTTGAATGGCAAGGTGTTCGAGTATGCGACATTGGAATGGCGGTTTGATGGTTGGCCTGTATCGCTGGCTGGCAGGGCTTGGTTGGGCTGTGCTGGTGGCGCAGGGTATGGCTGTGGAGCAATTACATTGCCCCACGCCCATTTCCGTCGCTTTTTTCGAATTCGGCAAGCAATATCGGACAGGGGAGGACGGCAAGGCGGTGGGCGTGGATAAGGATCTGATCGAAGAGGTGTCTCGCCGCAGTGGCTGCCAATTCGAAAGCCGGGTGCAATCGCGCGTGAGGATTTGGCGTGCCATGGAGGTGGGCTCTTTGGACATGACCCTGTCCAGCGCAGCGACACCAGAGCGGGAGCGGCTTGCCTGGTTCATTCCCTATATTGCGGACTACCTGAACTTCTTTATCCGAGCGGATCTGAATGAGCTGGACGGCCTGGCTGCATTCGAAGCCAATCCTGCTTTGCGGGTGGCGATTCTCAGAGGCGCCCGGTACTCGAAAGGCTATGATGATTTCGTTGACCGGTTGCGGCTGAAAGGGCGGGTGGAGGATCTGACCACCATGCAAGCGGGTTTTGCAAAATTCCGCGCTGGGCGTGTGCATGGTTTCATCGCTCCTGGCAGCGTAGGCAAGGAGCTGCTGCGCGAAGGCCAGCTGCAACATCAGTTCCTGCCCAAGCTATGGGACACGGAAGCAACCATCGTGGGGGCGATTGCGATGTCAAAGCAGCGGATGACTGAAACGCAATATCAACAGCTGTCTACCATCATCAAAGCAATACGCCAGGATGGCACATTCCGTACCATCCTGCTTCGTCACAGTAACGAGAGCGTGGCCGCAAACAGTGAGATGCTGCTCAAACAGGCAGGCCGGTAAGCTCGGTCAAGGCAGCGTGATGGTGATATAGGCGGCCTGGGCGGGGGCACCAACCAGATTGCCGTATCCTGCCAACGTCTGATCGACGCTCCGGCCAAGCATCCAGTTCAAGCCGGTGAATGCCAATGCGCCAAGCAACACGATGGTGCCCGCGATGATCGGCAACGGCACCTCGTTTTTGATGGCGTGCCTGATCTGGTCGGGTATCGACCAGAACGGCGCGAAAGGATTGCGTTTACCCCGGAGGAAAGCAATTTCATCGCCCAGGCGTGCCGCGAGGTAAGACAGCTTTTCCGGTGCATCCAGCAGGTATTTGCCTTGGAATCCCAACAACAAGCAGTAGTGGAACACCTCCAGCGCCTGCAAAGAGCCAGCACCATGGTTGCGTAGGGTATCCAGACGGGTGAAGAAATTCTCGCCAGCCAATTGGTCGCCAAAGAACACCAGCTGGAGTGGCTCCCGCTCCCACATGTCTCGAATGCCGAACCCAGCACGCAGGATGGTCTCGTCCACCAAAGCACAATAGGCGTACTTGGCGGCATAGATATCATCGGCAGGTGCATTGATGCGTTTTGCACTGCGCTCGAATTCATCCATCAATAACTGGATATTGCGCCTTAGCAAAGCACCATCCTTAGGCTCATGGCCACTGCGCAAGAGAAAGACCAGGTAGAAGCCATCGTAAAGCAGATCCAGCAGTGATTTGCCGCCCTGATTGATCAGGTCGATCTTGGGTGGGGCGCCGATCGCGCCATTGGCAAACAGCGATGGGGCGTTATTGGTATTGGTCATGATGTCACCGCCAACAATTCAAGAGTCAAATCGGTAAAGCCATTCGGCACATAGATGCTGACCGACTGGCCTTGCAGCATGCGCTCGTACAGCGGGCCACGCGGCTCCAGCTCGAAATAGAAGCTGCCCGGTCGGATTGGAATGGCGGAAGGGACTTGTGCAGCATGGATCAGCCGAACACCTGGCATGGCTGAGAGCACCAGCTTGTCCACATCATCCGGCGAGCCGATTTTGAAGCGGATCGGTACCGTGTCCACAATCTCGCTGGCCTGTAGCGATGCGCCAACGGCCAGATAGAAGCGGGTGTTGGCATCGATTTTCTGCGAATCCAGCCGACCCAGCCAATAGGATGGCTTGGTTTCTGTCAGGACGATGCTGAAGAACCGCGCCGAGATGACGGTTTCCAGCAGTTCGCGGATGATCATGTCCAGTTTCGACACGCAACCTGACAGATCCATATGAGAGTAGCTTGGCAGATCGGTCAACGTATAGGATTTGGCAAAGGTCATCAGGCTGCCAGCCAGCTGCAACAGCTGTTGAAATAGCCGTTCCGGATGCAATTGCGGGTGCTGATACAGATGCAGCAGGCCGGCATACGCAGTGCTGGCTGTGTGTAAAAGCCAGAAGGATGCTACATCGCCCGACCGGAACTCAATGACATTCTTGCCGGGCTCCCGGTGGTGCCCATACAACGCTCCAACCTTGGCTTGCAGGATGTCCAGCAGGCGCCGCAACATCTGAATCAGGGTGCCGGAAGAGTCAATGGCGGTGGACGGAGGAATGAAGGCAGTATCCAGATCAAACCCGCCGGTCTGGGATTTACGCACCCTGGCGATCGGCAGGACGACATAACCTTCGTGCGAATGGCGGTCGGTCAGGAGCACCACCTTCCGTTTCAACAGCTGCACCTCGGCGGGCACGGCACCGGTGTACAGGTCTTGCGCATCCACATTGGCCTGCTCATAGCGGGTCAGCTTACCGGCAGGCTCATTCAGCAAGGCGGCATTGGCAATCCCCGGCTTGAGCGGCACCATGGCTGCATAAACCAGGAACTGATCAGGCAGATCGGCAACAGCAGTCAGGTTCAGCCCATCCGGCAGGTTGTCCGTTTCAGGGGCGCATACCCACTCGCCATCTGGCAGAACAGCATGCAATGTTTGCAGCGAAAATACGCCTGCAGCGAGGGCAGCGGTATCCAGTTGGATTTCCCGGACACCCCAGCAATAGGGATGCAGCAAGCGGCTGGTGGCCGCCAGCTGTGCATCATGATAGGCATCCTGTAATTGAAAGTGCTGCGGGCGCAAAAAAAGGCCTTCGCCCCAGAGTACGCGTGAAGCAGGATTCATGCTTGGTATTCTTTCGGAATGATCGTCTGCTGATCAAATATCAGTTGTTCTAAAGTGTTCAGCCAATAACTATTCATCAGGTTCTGTTCGCAAGGCGCAAGCGAGGGGCGCGAAACCGTGCCGACTGAACCTAACCTCGTGGGCAGGCAACATCTCTGGGAGAAGACAAGGTCGCCAGCATTTTCGCATCTTTCAGGCCGCTTGACACGGTCAACCCGCACCGGTGCACCCCAACGATCAAGGGGGCATCCGTGAGCACCTGGTTGAGTGGTATGGCGACTTTCCAACGAGGTGAATCCTTGATACGGAAAAATACGGCAACGCCAATATATCGGGCGTCCGCGCCGAGTTTTTCAGAAAGCTGGACTTTTTTACCAGGAATCAAAATCCGTTCCTTGGCATCCGTCTCCGATTTACCGGGATTGTCCGCCTTCGGTGATTGGTTCAACTGCTCCTGCGTGGCCTGTGAAAAGGCTTCCGCATCCTGCAATTGATATATCTTCGCGACCACAGCCAATCCGCGCCCGGCATCGTCTGCATTGGCATCCACCGCAACATGGATTTGCATGGACAGCATCCGATCAGCTGGTGCCTTGCTGATGGGTAGTACAGTGCCGACGACATCCTTGGCGGCATCCATGACTTTTGCACCAAGGGTTTTACTGACCTCCGGATCACCGACTTTGGCCAGTGTGGCGGGCTCAGAGGCGCAGCCGGACAGGGTGATGAGGATGGCAAATGCTGCAAGTCGATGAAGAAACATCATATTGCTGTGCTTTTCGCTTAATAGATTTGAATTTGTGAATATATTGCCTAAAAAACAGTTGCAATAAATCAATGCAAAATATACCATTAGAATAACATAATGTCATCCATGTATGCACTCATGTGTTCGGCAATGGTTGCCAATGAAATACAAAGTTGCGAAAATGCAACAAATTGCCGAGCCTCAATTAATTCGGCATAACGAATATATGCAATGATATTTTATGCGCTTGCGGTTTGTATTTGTATCGCATGTCTATTCTGCAAAAATACTCAAGTTCCAATTTAGGGGTTGATGTTGTGATGAACAAGTTTCGGGTGGCTGTGCTGGCGAGTGCAGTATTGATGTTGGCTGGTTGTGCGACAACCCAGCCGAATATGGATGCGCTCAAGCAGGAAGCACTTGAGTCACTGAATTCGGGTGCGACTGATAAAGCCGTGGAGATGTTGGAGCAGGTTGCCAAAAGCAGTCCGACGGATAAGGATGTCTGGGTCAAGCTGGCACAAGCCTATCTTGATAAGCAGGACTTTCCCCGTGCAGTGAATGCTGCCGCCGAAGCGCTGGCCCGCGATGCGGGGAGCTTTGATGCCAAATCCATCATGTTTGTATCCAGTGCCCGCCTTGCCGCCAACACATTGACCGATCTGCGCAAGCAGGATCAATTCGTCCCCAAGCGCCGTAGCGAGGCAGAACGGTTGGTCATGGCGATGCGCGAAGCCATGGGTGAGTCGCCGGTCGCACCGGTTGCTGATGATAGCGCGAAGAACCGCCCGCCACGCCGCCCAGCGCCCAACCCAGCACCTGTCCCATCAGCGGGCAGTGCAAAAGTGGCAGGTGATACGGTGAAGGTGCCGACCAGCCAACCAGCCTCGCCTACCCCCCCTGTCGTTGCGGTACCGCAGCCTAAGCCGCCTGCCAAGGATGTGCCCGCTACGCAGCCCAAAAACGCTGATCCATTTGCTGGGCTTCGTTAAAAGCGTCATATAGTCAAGAATCTGTTTACTAGAAGGTATTGTGATCATGTCCAAACGAGAAAGCACTCAGAAAAAGCTGCAACGTGTCCGTCCTCCACGTGTCCAGCTGACTTATGACGTCGAAGTCGGTGATGCGATCGAGCAGAAAGAGCTGCCATTTGTAATGGGTGTCGTCGGTGATTTTTCCGGCCAGTCCGAGGTGGCGCAGCCCAAGTTGAAAGATCGTAAGTTCGTCAATATCGATGTGGACAACTTCAATGAAGTCATGGGCGCGATTGAGCCGCGTGCTGCATATCGTGTTCAGAACAAGTTGTCCGAAGAGCGTGGCGAGTTTGCTGTCGATGTGAAATTCCGTTCCATGGATGACTTCCGCCCTGAGGCTGTCGTCCAGCAGGTGGAGCCATTACGTAAGCTAGCGGAAGCCCGTGCGCGTCTTGCTGATCTGCGGAACAAGATCGCAGGCAGCGAAAAGTTGGAGGATGCGCTGAGTGAGGTGCTGCGTAATACTGAAGCTTTGGAGAAATTGAGCAAGCAGGTGGATAAAGGGGGTAACTCTGAATGAGCATGCAGTCACAGGAGCAGTCAGCACAGGCGGTTGCCGCAGAGGGCGTGAATCTGCTTGATCAGATTGTCAGCGAAAGCCGTATTGCCAAATCTCAAAGCGAGCATGATCGCGCAAAGGATTTGATTGCCGAGCTGGTCAAAGAAGTCATGCAGGGTACGGTTGTGATGTCGGACAACTTGTCCGCCACATTGGATGCCCGTATTGCCCAGTTGGACACATTGATCTCTGAGCAATTGAGTGCAGTGATGCATGCCCCTGAGTTCCAGAAGATGGAAGCATCATGGCGTGGGCTGGAGTATCTCTGCAAGCAGAGCACCACGGGTACGATGCTCAAGATCAAGTTGTTCAATGCGCAGAAGAAGGAGCTGGTCAAGGATTTCCAGACTGCCATCGATTTTGATCAGAGCAGCTTGTTCAAGAAGGTATACGAGGAAGAATTCGGTACCTTTGGCGGCTCGCCTTTCGCCACCTTGATTGGCGACTTTGAGATCTCCAGACAGCCTTCCGACATGTATTTCATCGAGCAGATGTCACATGTCGCTGCTGCGGCGCACGCCCCGTTCATTTCATCGGCGTCACCGGAGTTGTTCGGTCTGGATACCTTTACCGATCTGGGGCGTCCGCGAGATCTGGCAAAGATCTTCGATACAGTCGAGTACGCCAAGTGGAAGTCCTTCCGTGATTCGGAAGACTCCCGTTATGTTGGCCTGACCTTACCCCACTTCCTGGGTCGCCTTCCATACAATCCCAAAGATGGTACCGCTGTTGAAGGGTTCAATTTTGTTGAGGATGTGGACGGCTCCGACCACAGTAAATATCTGTGGGTGAACGCAGCCTATGCATTTGCGGCTCGTCTGACCAATGCTTTCGAGCACTTCGGTTGGTGTGCGGCCATTCGCGGGGTTGAGGGTGGTGGTTTGGTTGAGGATCTGCCAACCCATACCTTCAAGACCGACGATGGCGAGATCGCACTGAAGTGCCCAACAGAGATCGCCATCACTGATCGGCGTGAGAAAGAGCTGAGCGATTTGGGTTTCATTCCGCTGGTTCATTGTAAAGATACCGACTATGCGGCTTTCTTTGGCGCGCAGTCTGTTCAGAAACCCAAGAAATATGATAGCGATTCAGCCAATGCCAATGCAGTGCTGTCTTCGCAATTGCAATACATCATGGCAGTGTCTCGCATTGCGCACTATTTGAAGGCGATGATGCGAGACAAGATCGGCAGTTTCGCTTCGGCAGGCAATGTTCAGGATTTCCTGAATAAATGGATCAGCCAATATGTACTGCTGGATGATGGTGCCTCACAAGAGGCCAAATCCAAGTTCCCGTTGCGTGAAGCATCGGTCGAAGTGGTTGAGGTGCCTGGACGTCCTGGCGTTTACAAGGCAGTTGCCTTCTTACGCCCTCACTTCCAGTTGGACGAACTTTCCATCTCGCTGCGGCTGGTTGCTGAGTTACCACAATCGGCCAACCGGTAAGTTTAAATATTGATTTGTCAACCAGGAGTGTTCATTAAATGAAAGACGTATACCTGAAGTTTGCTGGTAAGTTCAAGATTGATGGCGAGGCCCGTGATAAAGATCACGACAAATGGCTGGAAATCGAAAGCTGGTCACACATGATTCGCCAGCCCAAGTCTGCCACTGCTTCGAGCGCCGGCGGCCATACCGCTGAGCGTTGCGAGCATGGTGACATGGTTTTCGTCAAAGATCTCGATCAAACTTCCCCCAAGCTGTGGGAAGCCTGCTCGGCTGGTCACACATTTGACGAAGTGACCATCGATTTCATGCGTGCTGACGGTGCCAACCGTGTCAAATACCTCGAAATCAAACTGAAGCATGTTTTGATTTCCAGCGTGACACCTAGCGTTGCCAACGAAGGTATCCCGAGCGAAACCTTTGCACTGAAATATGCTGCCATTCAATGGACTTACACCGCTCAGGGCGTTGAAGGCGGTGCGAAGGGCAATACCAATGGTGCTTGGAGCTTGGCGAAGAACACCAACCAATACACTGTTTGATCGGTGCGTTGGACAAAAGGGCGGCGTTTCGGCGCCGCTTTTTGTTGATCTCCAAAGTAGGGCTCAGCTGTGATACAGCGTGGTTTCGCTCCAACCTTGTTCGAAAAGTTGTTTGATGACGAGCCGAAAGTGCCGTCGGAGGTGAACCCATTGCGCCGGTTGAATGTGGAGCAGCTGAAAGAGTCCGTAGCCAAGGATCTGGAAGCCCTGCTGAACAGTCGCCGTGGTTTCGGGGGTGAGCTGGAGTCCTTCCCGCAAGCCAAGCAGTCCATTCTGAGCTTTGGCATCATCGACTTTGTCGGGATGAGTCTGTCGAATCCGGATGACTGTCACCGCATTTGCTCGGCATTGGAAGAAACGATTTACGCGCACGAAATGCGCTTGCAGAATGTCAAAGTGTCGCTGGATGCCGCCAAGGGCAGCACCAATTCACTGGTATTCTCGATCAGCGCTCTGCTGGTGGTTCACCCGGCGCAGGAGCCAGTCAGTTTCGATGCCTTCTTGCAGCCGACTACGCAGCAATACTCTGTCAATCAGGCACGTCGTATACGGGCATAAGAATCCGTGATGGATGACCTACTACCATATTATGAAAGCGAGCTGACGCTACTGAAGCGCCACGCTCGTGAATTTGCTGAGCAATATCCGAAAATTGCCAATCGTCTGCTGATGGCAGGCGAAACTGTTGAAGATCCGCATGTCGAACGATTGATCCAGGCTTTCGCGCTGCTTGCTGCACGTGTCCATAAAAAGCTGGAGGATGACTATCCCGAATTCACGGCTGCGCTGTTCGAGGTGCTCTACCCTCAGTATCTGAGGCCCTTTCCAGCGTGCTCGATTGCTCGGTTTGGGGCCGCTACTGCGGGGCAGGTGACTGCTACAGTATGCATGCTACGCGGAACCATGCTGAACTCCCGCCCGATCAAAGGCGTGCCGGTCAAGTTCCGTACGGCCTATGATGTGCACCTCAGCCCGATCAGTTTGAACCATGTGGCATTCAAGCCTTATCTGTCCCCCCCGGCGGGCACCAGCTTGCCCCCCCGTAGCAATGCATCCCTGACATTCACCCTGACCGGGGATTCTGATCAGGCGGGGTTGGAGTCGTTGGATCTCGATCGACTACGGGTATTCATCGATGCAGAGCCGTCATTGGTTTCGCTGCTGCGAGAGGTGATTTTTCAGCTGTCGGTTGGTGCCGCCATCGAAGTCGGACTGGGGCCCTGGAAGATGTTGCCCGGCAAGGTGTGCCAGCCGGTGGGGTTCAGTGCGGATGAGGCTTTGCTGGGTGATGATGCCCGCTCACATGCTGCATACCGCCTACTGATCGAATATCTGACCTTTCCGGAAAAATTCAATTTCTTCGACATTGATCTGGCGGCGTTACGTCGATGGATTCCGCCCCGGACACGGAGTCTGAAGCTGCATCTGTTACTGGATACGGCTTCCCAGCCCGATACATTCGAGCGGCTGATGGAGCAGGTCAATGCTTCGCATTTCCAGCTCTTCTGTACGCCGGTGGTCAATCTGTTTGAGCTACGTGGTGAGCCGATCCGCGTAGATCATCGCAAGGTGCAGTACCCTGTGGTGCCCGATGCACGTCGAGCTTCCGCATTTGAAGTCTATGCAATCGACTCGGTGGATCAGGTGCGGGAGTCTGCGGCGGGTGTCGAGATCCATCCATTTCAGCCTTTTTACTCGCTCAAGCATAGCCGTAGCCAATCCAAAGGTCGGTACTGGCATCTATCCCGGGACGAACGGGTTGCCAATCGCAGCCCTGGCCATGAATATGAAATCATGGTGGTGGATGAATATTTCGATCCCTCTGTCGAGCAAGAGGAAACGCTCAGTATCCAGCTGCGCTGCACCAATCGGGACTTGCCGTCGCAGATGCCGGTTGGCCTTGCGGAGGGGGATCTGTTCATGGAAGGGGGCTCCAGCACGCGTACCATCCAGCTGTTGCGCAAACCGACCGCAACCTATCGCTTCAGTCATACCGGTGATGGCAGTTGGCGATTGATTTCCGCTTTGTCATTGAATCATCTTTCATTGGTTGAGCAAGGCGGGGATGCTTTGCGGGAGATCCTGGCGCTGTACAACCTGCCGGGAAACAGCCAGAACCGGCGTCTGATCGAGGGTATCGAACAGGTATCCACGCGAGGCGTGACCACTCGCATGGCGGGCAATCCCTTCCCGACCTTTGTGAAGGGTGTGGAAGTGCGTATCAGCGTATCACCTGGGAATTTTGTCGGCACCGGGGTGTGGTTGTTTGCGCAGATCATGTCACGGTTCCTAGGTTTGTATGTCCATCTCAACAACTTCGTGCAGGTGGTGGTGGTGAATGCTGCCACTGGCGAGGTACTTCATACCTGTGAACCATGCAGCGGCGATATTACACTCCTGTGATCGACCGGCTGACCGGTGAGCCAGAACGATTTGAGTTCTATCAGTCGGTGCGGCTGTTGACGGGCATGCTGGCGCGGCGGCATCAAATGCCAGCCAATCGCATCGTTGGGGATTGGGTGCGCTTCCATGGCTCGCTCAAGCTGACTTTTCCACCCAGCGAGGTGGAAAGGCTCGATGATCTGGCGGCGGGCGAGGAAGCCACCCGAAAAACCAGTGCACGCTATGTCATGACCCCTACCTTCTTTGGGTTGACGGGGCCGACTGGGGTGTTGCCACGGTTTTATACCGAGATGCTGGTGGAGCGAGAGCTGCTCTATCGTGATCGGGCCGCCAAGGCTTTTCTGGATGTGTTTGCCAATCGGCTGACGACACTGTTCTATCGTGCCTGGCAGAAATACCGTCTGCCAATTCGCCATGAGATCGAGCCGCGCCGTGGTTACTTGCCCGAGCTGCTCAGGCTGGCGGGGGTGCATTTCGACAGCAACGCCCCGGATCGACAAAATCTCTGTGATGAATTGTCTGACGAAGTGTTTGCCGAGTATGCAGGTGTGTTGCGGCACCAGCCGGTTTCTGCGGTGAACATTTCCCGGGTGCTGGGTGATTTCTTTGAGGTGTGCGTCAAAGCGGAACAGTTTGTCGGACGATGGTTTGAGCTGGATGACAGCCAAGTCACCAAATTGGGGGGCGAATGCGCAACACTCGGCGTTAGTGCCTTTTGCGGTGGGCGTGTCTGGCAGCGTGATCAGCGGGTCAAGCTGATGATCGGCCCATTGAAGTTGGACGACTTTCGCCGTTTCCTGCCCAATGGCCACAATATGCGGGCAATGGCCAAGCTCCTGAAGTATTGGTGTGGATATACCTGCGAATGGGAAGTGGAACTCATTCTGCGCAAGGAAGACGTGCAACCGGTGCAGATCGTCAGCAGTGGGCTGGGCGCCATGCTGGGCCGGGACTCCTTCCTGGTCAGCAAGCCCGCAGAGCAGGATTTGACCGAAGCGCGTTACGAGTTGGTTTTCTAGCACATATGGGTAAAGAGGCCCTGCGGACATGAAGGATGTCATGGCAGTGGAGCCTACGCTGTACCGCACATTTCCGGGTTGAGTCGGCACCCGAGGGCATGACCGATGGCATGCGGGTTCGCCATTCGTGTAAACAGATTCTAAAAATAATGCAATACAACCTATCTATTGAGGATGCGCCATGTCCGGCAACTTGAAAGCTCTCATCTCGAAACTGACTCCCATCAGCCGTGGCGCCGCAGAGCGGGCCGCCAATCTGTGTGTGTCACGTGGTCACTATGAAGTGGATATCGAACACCTGTTTCTGTCGCTTCTGGAGGAAGACGACAGCGATCTGTGCTGGCTATGTAAAAAATATGGCATCAGCAAGACCCAGCTGGAGCGGGATCTGGCTCATGAATTGACGCAATTCAAGAACGGCAACACCCGAACACCGGTCTTTTCACCGCACCTGCCCAAGTTGTTGGAGCAAGCATGGCTCCTGGCATCGATCGAGTCTGAAACCAGCCGGATCCGCAGTGGGCATCTGCTGCTGGCCTTGTTGACAGAGCCGGAGCTGCAGCAGCTGGCGCACCGCGCCTCCCGGCTGTACGCCCAGTTCCCGCTGGAAGAGCTCAAGCACAAGCTGGCTGACGTGTCAGCCAATTGGCCTGAGGCTGGACAGGCTGTCAGGATGGTGGAAGGGGAGGTGGAATCCGGTAGCCCGGTCAATCAGCCGCAAGGTGCGTTGGGCAAGACCCCGGCACTGGATCAGTTCACCACCAATCTGACGCAACGTGCGTTGGATGGCAAGATCGATCCGGTGATCGGTCGTGATACCGAGATCCGCCAAGTCATCGACATCTTGATGCGACGTCGACAAAACAACCCGATCCTGACTGGTGAGGCAGGTGTGGGCAAGACGGCTGTCGTAGAGGGGCTGGCCTTACGTATCGCCAAAAATGATGTGCCGCCACCCCTGCAAGGCGTGGCGCTGCATGTGCTGGACCTGGGCTTGTTGCAGGCCGGTGCCAGCGTCAAAGGTGAATTTGAAAACCGCCTGAAGAACGTGATCGATGAAGTCAAACGCAGCCCTCATCCGATCATTCTGTTCATTGACGAGGCGCACACCATGATCGGGGCGGGTGGCCAAGCGGGCCAGAATGATGCAGCTAACCTGCTGAAACCTGCGTTGGCTCGGGGCGAGCTGCGCACCATCGCGGCGACGACCTGGAGCGAGTACAAAAAGTATTTTGAGAAAGACGCCGCCCTGACCCGCCGGTTCCAGGTGGTGAAGGTTGAAGAGCCCGCGCTGGATGTCGCCTGCGATATGTTGCGTGCCATGTCACATTTGATGGAAAAGCACTTCTCGGTGCGCGTGCTGGATGAAGCGATCGTCGAGGCTGTCCGTTTGTCGGCGCGCTATATCACTGGCCGCCAATTGCCTGACAAGGCGGTCAGTGTACTGGATACGGCATGTGCCCGCGTGGCATTGGCCAATTCGGCCAAGCCGGAGGCCATCGAACTGATCGAAAAACGTCTGGAACGACTGCAGGTTGAGATGGCTTCGCTGGCCCGTGAGGCGGCCACCGGAACCAATCACCAGAAACGTCTGGAAGAGCTGCAAGCACAGCAGGCAACATTGCAATCCGATATCGAACAGCGCCGTCAACGTTGGGAGCAAGAGAAGCGGGTGGCGGATGAGATCGCTGCACTGCGGCTCGACATCGAAAACGAGATGCAGTCTGCACCGGAGGCAGAGCCGACGGAAAAAGGCAAGCGCCGCAAACCCGTGTTGTCACCCAAGGCTGAGCAACTGGAGGCGTTGAAGAACCAGCTGACTGAGCTGCAAGGCGAAGAGCCGCTGGTGCCGGTCAGTGTGGACGGCAATGTGGTGGCGGAGATCATCTCGGCCTGGACAGGCATCCCGCTGGGTAAAATGGTCAAGGATGAGATCAAGACGGTGCTCTCGTTGGGTGAGGCGCTGAGAGAGCGGGTGATCGGGCAGAATCACGCCATCGAGCAGGTGGCCCAGCGGGTGCGCACGGCCCGTGCCAATTTGGAAGACCCGAACAAGCCCAAGGGGGTGTTCATGTTTGTCGGGCCAAGCGGGGTGGGCAAGACCGAAACCGCCTTGGCGCTGGCAGACTCGTTGTTCGGCGGCGAGCGCAACCTGATTACCATCAATATGTCGGAGTATCAGGAAGCCCATACCGTGTCGGCATTGAAAGGCTCGCCACCGGGCTATGTCGGTTATGGGGAGGGGGGCGTGCTGACGGAAGCCGTGCGCCGCAAACCCTATAGCGTGGTGTTGCTCGATGAAGTCGAAAAAGCCCACCCGGATGTATTGGAAATGTTCTTCCAGGTGTTTGACAAAGGGGTGATGGATGATTCCGAAGGGCGCGAGATCGACTTCAAGAATACCATCATCATCCTCACATCGAATGTCGGTTCGTCCACCATCATGCAGGCGTGCCTCAACAAACCTGCCGAGGAGCTGCCGGAGCCAGATGAGTTGGTCGAGCACCTGCGACCTCAGCTGTTCAAGGCTTTCAAGCCAGCTTTCCTGGGGCGGATGAAAGTCGTACCGTATTACCCGATTGCCGATGATACGCTGGAGTTGATCATCCGCCTCAAGCTTGATCGGGTGGGTAAGCGCATCGCCAGCAACCACAAGGCAGAGTTCCATTACGACGACAGCCTGGTTGAAACGGTGCTCAGTCGTTGTACCGAGGTGGACAGCGGGGCGCGGAATGTCGATCACATCCTCAATGGCAGCGTATTGCCCGAGATTGCCGAGCATGTGTTGGCCAAATTGGCGGAAGGCAAGGCCATCAAGAAGGTGAAATTGAGTACCAACGAGACGGGCCATATCAAATATCAGATCAGTTGATGATCCGTTCGCCACGCTTGGTCTGGAAACGTTTCCTCACCTTGCGTGGCCGTGATATAAGGTGATCATTGCATCTATCAACCACACAGAGCCCCATCATGCGAATCCCAAGTATTCGCCAGACCCATCCAGTAGAAGTATTTGCGGTGCGCCGCAAGCCACGTACTGGCGAGCGTTTGAGCCCCGTTTTCGTCGCCATGTTCTCCGCCACCACCGTTGCCCGGCTGTTTGAAGAGTCGGTCACTGGCTTTGCCGAGCAGCTTGCCATGGCACTGGGTGCGGTGGATGGCGGGGCGCTCAGGCTGGTCGAGCAGCACGTCTTTCCCAACCGCCCGATGATGGAATCCGTACAGGATGAAGTGTTGCAGCTGCGGCAGTTCAGTGGCGTGATGTCCCGCCTGCTGGCTGCCGCCCTGGTGAAAGCCCCGGAGGTGATGACGACACTGCGCGAGGCGCATGGCCCCGAATACGGCATGTGTGTCGTGCTCGATCAACAAGTCGGCACCGGCCCGGCCATTGTCAGATTGCCAGTGCTGCTGGATGCGCGGGACGTCGGTTCAGCCTTGTTGACGCCGAACAAACCCGTCCGGATCCGCATCATGCCCGCTGCAGCGGCGCATGATTTCGGGGACTCGATCGAATACATCATTACTGGAATGAAATAACGCAGGCACCCCATAGTGCAGGCCAGATGACTGAACAATCTCATGGATAAACTACTCAGCCCCATTTCAGATAGCGCCCCGTGCGGCGAAGACATGTCTTTCTCCGCAGAATTCGATCAGATCAAGGAAGCGCGGCGAGACGACGATCCCTCATTGGCTCAAGGGGAGTGGGTGGCCGATGTCAAGCGTGCCGACTGGGATCAGGTCTGCCGCATTTGCGAAGATGTCTTGACCCAGCACACCAAAGACCTGCGCGTGGCGTCATGGTATGTGGAAGCCCTCGCCAAAACACAGGGTTTTGCAGGGCTCGCCAAGGGTTGCGACGTGCTCCGCGAGCTGCAGGATCGCTATTGGGATCAACTGCACCCGCAGCCAGAGGATGGCGACTTGGAGCTGCGCATTGGCACCTTGACCTACTTCGTATCGCAACTGGTTGATCTGATCAGAACCATGCCGCTATGCCAGGCCCCGCAAGGCCGCTTCTCGTTGGCTGATCATGAATCAGCCATGGCCTTTCAGGCGCAGCTCGACAAAGACCCGGATCTACGTGATGCGATCCCTGCCGGCAAATACACACTGGAACAGGTACAGGAAGCACAACGTGCGACGCCGACCGCGTTCTACCAGAAGCTGATCGATGGCTTCAGAGAGGCCAAACAGTCCTGGCAATTGTTGGCCAACAGCATAGACCAACACCTGGGCATCGATGGCCCGTCCTTTGGTGCGCTGGAGGATATGTTCGACAAAGTCGGCAATCTGCTGACACGCATTACCCGAAATGCTGGAGTGGGCCTGCCAACGACACCTGCCGCCGAGCAAACCACCCTGGCAACCGCATCAGGAGCGCCCGATATGTCCGCCATGCAGCCTGCCTATCATGCCATGCCACCTCAAGGGAGCTGGCAACAAGGCCAGATCATGAGCCGTGAGCAGGCCATCAAGATGTTGGAAGCCGTGGCCGAATATTTCCGCCGTACCGAGCCACATAGCCCGGTCACCTATCTGGCGCAGAAGGCCGCCGACTGGGGTAATATGCCCCTGCATGAATGGCTGCAAGAAGTGGTCAAGGATGGCTCGACATTGAGCCAAGTACAGGAATTACTGGGCATTCGCAGTTGATGCTCTAAGTGGCTGTTTGCAATCAACCACATGCCGCAACTGGGGCATGAGAAAAAGACACCCCCGGCGACATCAGCAGGGAAACATGCGAAGCAATCAGGCCACTGTTGACAAATGCGCAGGCGGGTGAGGCTGCAAGCGGTTGATTAATATGAAATTTCGCTGCGTGCTGCATTTGCTGAAGAGCAGCTGCCAGTGGCAGATGCAGCCGAGCGCAGTGTCCGACATGGCGGACAGTACCTACCTATTTCAGCATCTGTCGTGAGTCGCGAGAGGCGATAGCCAGCAGGAGTGGGCGATTAATAGGTCAGGTTGGCGTGATCGGTGAGAAACCGGGGCGCAACGCCAGCAGCAGGTTCTTGGTCGTGGGTGCGCAGAGTGTGAAGAGCACGGACACAAACCCACCCACGCCTCGCCAACCGGGAACCCCCAAAAAGCGATAAGCCAACGCCATGACTGCCAACCTGACCAAAACCGCCTATACCAACACCACCCCTGGTTCTCAATGCATCGTCCAGGCTGGCTGTGACACCATGTGGTCAAT
>NZ_JACHHY010000022.1 GCF_014202905.1 Chitinivorax tropicus
AGCGGTTAAACGCCGATCTAAAACATGCCATGGGCAAGCGTGCACTGATACGTACCAAAGTAAAATTGCGCGAAGCAGCCAATGAACACATGACGTAGCTGGAGCAATCCCCGGAGCGCGTCCGAGCCTATTTTCAGGACCCGGTAGTCAAGTATGCGGCGGGTTAAAACATCAAAGGGCCGGATCAATAACTTGTGCTAATTGACTACGCAGGTCCGCAGGCCGGTCTCACCGCACCCCACTTGCTTAAATAAAGGGACAGGCCAATCCAATGTCCAATCTTCACCCTGACTGCGCAACCATTCTGCATCACACGTTTTGCTCAAATACAAAGCACCACAAATTCAATACCTTAGGATTACGATTTCGCCCCACCCACCCGCCTTTAGCAAAGTAATTATTGCTTACCCAATCAATTAAATATTTATTAATATATACATACGCATTTTATTAATTAAACAAATTAAGCATATAAACCATTGCTCATCACATATCAACACTGTAGAATATTTTTCACTTAATAATTACAACCAAAATCCAATGGCAATTAATAAGCATAAATTTTCCGATAGATTTGGAAAAACCACTCCCATCACCTGACTTCTTTTTTAAAGAGCATGATCTAAATCATGATTAATCAAACTCACTTTCAATAAAGCTAATATGTACTCAGAAATATTACTGCAGAAACTATCAGATCTCAAAAAAAGTAAAGCATACCGCGAATTTGTCACTATCAATCGTATTCAAGGTAGATACCCCCTGGCGTACCTAGACGGGAATTCATCAGATGAGTCGCCCGTTGTCGTTTGGTGTAGTAATGACTATCTGGGCATGTCGCAGCATCCAGGGGTAATTCAGTCCATGCTGAGTGCAATCCGTGACTTTGGCGCTGGATCAGGTGGGTCGCGAAATATTGGCGGCAGCCACTTCCAGTACGCTGAATTGGAATCAGAATTAGCAGAATGGCATCACAAAGAAGCAGGGCTGGTTTTTCCAACTGGCTATAGCTCAAATGATGCCACATTGCAGTGCCTTTTAAGGGTCTTCGAAAACTGTATCGTCTTTTCAGATGAGAAAAATCACGCCTCTATAATCAATGGAATTCGTAGTGTTCCCACAGAGCGACAAATATTCAGGCACAATGATGTATATCATTTAGAAAGTTTGCTAAAACAGTATCCATTTGACCGTCCGAAAATTATTGTATTTGAATCTATTTATTCAATGGATGGTGATGTTGGTCCAATTGCCGAGATCATTGATCTTGCAAAAAAGTACAATGCTTTGACTTTTCTGGATGAGGTACATGCGATCGGCATGTATGGACCAAGAGGGGCGGGCATAGCAGCGGCACTAGGGCTGGCTGACCAGATTGATATCATTCAAGGCACAATGGCTAAAGCAATTGGTGTGATCGGCGGATACATCACAGGAACAGCTTCAATGATTGACGTCATTCGCTCTCTCGCATCCGGCTTCATATTTACCACATCCTTGCCACCTTCCATCGTTGCCGCTTGCTTGGCATCAGTCCGCCACCTGAAGGAGAGCGAAGAGGAGAGGTGTTTGCTACACGCCAAAACTGAACAACTGCGGCACATGCTCGAAGTACGTGGTATTCAGATCATGCCCAGCAGCACAACACATGTACTGCCTGTATTGGTCGGTGATGCCAACAAATGTAAAACTGCTGCCGCAGAGCTATTACACAAACATCGTGTCTATCTTCAACCGATCAATTCACCAACGGTGCCGGTTGGGACCGAGCGATTCCGGATCAATGTCACCCCCAACCATACTGATGCACATATTGCACATCTCTGTGAGTCGCTGTGTACCGTATTCGACCAGCTCAACATTCGACCGACATTGGCATCCTGACAGTTAGCCACGGAAATTGGCACCTAGAGGTGCCAATTTCCATTCAGTTCGCACTCGTCAAGGGAGGCAACCTTCAGGTTGAACGATACAATCCATATGCCGGCGACTACTTGCCCTACCAGCCCCAGCAAATCATTAAATGCGCAAAATCAGATCTTCTATTTTGTACAGCTATAGAAGTCTAATTGTGTTAATTTGGAAACCAATGTCTGCATTGATGTGGAATTTAGAATATTTCGACACCTGATCTACAACACTCCCTTGCATCTCACCCAAGGCCACGCAACTCCCCCTGAATGATTCAACCGAACCCATCTGCCATGACCGTTTTCATGTATGTCTTTTGCCTGCTGGCGTGGGGCCTGAATTTCATTGCCATTCGTCTACAAGGCCACGCGGTGCCAGTTGAATGGTCATTGGTCTACCGGCTGGCGATCGGCGCTGTCCTATTCTGTTGTCTGATCGCCTGGATGCAGCCGAAAAGCAGACTGAAGCGGCACGATATCTCGTCGGTACTGGCTTTCGGCTTTTTCAATTTCGCGGCGAGCTATCTGGCGCTCTACCATGCCACCAAGCTGATCTCAGCGCCGCTCGTTACGCTGATCTTTTCCATGAAGACCATCAGCACGCCGATTTTTCTACGTATATTTTTGAAACAGCGCTTACATAAAGCGTTGTTGATTGGTGGGTTGATTGGCGTGGCGGGGGTGGGCGTGCTGATCTACCCGATGTTATCGCAAGGCGCTTCTGCATCGGCATTACCAGGTATGTTCTATGCGGTGTCCGGCACCCTGCTTACATCGATGGGGGACGTCTATTCAGCACGAAATGCAAAAAACGAGGTCAACCCAGTCCAGGCCAATGCACTTGGCCTGTGCTTTGCCTCGGCATTGGTGGCGCTCTATGCATACAGCCAGGGCCTGACACCTACATTCGCCCACACCCCTTCCTATATTGGTGCGCTGCTGTATTTGACCGTGATTGCAACCTGCGCCGCCTGGCTATTTTATCTCCAGTTGGTGGCGCGCCTGGGTGCCGCGCAAAGCGGCTATATGGTTGCCTTTTTCCCTGTCATTGGCGGTGTGGCATCTGTTTTGATTGGTGAAAGCACCCTGACAGCCCATCTGGTATTCAGCTGCATTCTGACCTGCACCGGCGCACTGGTCGCCCTGTCTGGCGGCAGCTCAGGTAGCCGGAAAATGGCTACCCAGCCAGATCAATTGAGCAGGTGAGATCACCATTGGCATGATCAGCACAAGGCCAAATCGCGGGCAACCATGGCGCCCCGTCATTTCCCGCATCCACTTCACGCGGGGCATCAGGCAAACCGTGCTGGCTGGCGTATGAAATGAACCAGCCCGGCTAAGCCGGGCTGGTTGTGGGGGGGCGGTTGATTGAGCAGAGTTGTTGCTCAGGGCTGTTGGGTGCGGCGTTTCCGGGGCGTGGCGGGGGTGCTGGGCGTGGGGTTGGGATAAATAATCAGGCTGGGTAACCTCCGCTCGCCCCATTCGCATCTGCGGCCTTGCAATGCCAAAGCCGCTGCAAATGCGGCTTCGTCCTGAAGCTGGGCAGGATGAACATAAATGGATTCCAATTTGGCCAAAGCAGCCAGGGGCGCAATGGATAATGCGACGTCATCATCCATCTGATGCAGCCAGATCTGTTTCAGATTGCTTAGCGAAGCGATGGAACGCATATCTATTGCCGCTCCACAAACCAATAGCTGGGTGATACCACTATTGCCTGACAACCAGCGCATATCTTCAGCTCCATCTATTGCCAGACCTCTCAGAGATGAACAACTATTTATTACCGAGAAATCTTCAATATCATTACTACGAATAGCGATTTTATTCAATCGATTAAAATTTCTAATGAACTCTATATTCCTCAAACCACAGCCATCTAAATATAGTGCTCTAAGTTCAGAATAAGGTTTCACCCAACATAAATCACTGATTTCATTGAATGAAATATCCAAAGAAAGTAATTCTGGCAAATTGGATAAATCTGGAAATTTATGTAGATCGCAATTTATCAGAGCCAGTAATTTAAGTTGGCCAAACTCCTGCGCAAGCCAGTCAACATGCTGTAATCGCACGCTCGCTAGATATAGCTCAGTTGGTCGGCGCACCCGTAATACGGCAAGGGTGTGCGCATGCCAATCGGCATCTACCATTAAATGACCAATACAAATTTCATTGTTGTACGGAAAATTCATATCTCTCATAAACAGGTCTACCAGCAATTCAACAGCCTGTGCCTTGGCCGTGTGCGCCAAGCCGGAATGCGGGTTGATCACCAGCCGCTCCAGCAGCCAAGCCATTTGGTGCATGTCCCTTGCATTTTTCGGCCAGCCAGGTGATTTCTGCTTGCTGCGTTTATCCAGATAGGTTTGAATGACCTTGAACTGCTCGCCAAACAACTCGATCAGCAGCGCATTCGCCCAGCTCGCCTCTTGCGAAAACAGCTCAAACAGAAACACCAGCACCTCGCGCCACAGCTGCTGGCTGGCCCAGCCCTGTAACGATTTGGTCGTCACCTCACCGGCCTGACGCCGGCTGGCGAAGAAGTGGGGGTGTTGCACCTGCTCGCGGATGAATACCGCTGCGAAATACTCCTGAAATGTCAGGTGCAGAAAGGCGAATTGATCCTCGCCCCTGGGCAATAGCAGGCCGCTGCGTTGCACCACGAAGCGCAGGTAATCTTCAGCAAAGGCACGGTCTGCCTGATAGGCCGAGGACTGCATGGCTTGTTCGATCCAGCCCAGTACCTCGTCGCGGCTGGCCAGCAGGTGCCGATCTATGCCAGTCTGATCAGGGGTGGCTGTCGTGGCGGGCCGTCGGCACTGCATTTCAAAGGCAATGCGGGCCAGCCAGCGCTTTTTCTGCTCCAGAGGATATTGGTCCTTTGCCAGCCCTCGGTATTGGTCGATGTCTTCCAGATAGGCCTGGGCAATGTCGTTGTACAGCAGCGCCCGGCCCTCCGGCAGGCGGGCCCTGACGCGGAACACCAGCGCCATCATGGTCAGCAGCTGCGGGCTGCGGGCCAGGCGCCAGGTGGCCTTGTCTTTGACGATCTGCTGAATGAAATCGCCCGCGTCTTTGTTGGCCTTATCTGGGTGGTCGCGCAGCGCATACCAGTTGTATGCGAAGGCACGGATGCGGACATCGTCGAAGGGAACGACATGGTAGTGCGGCACCGATTGCACCGTGCCCGCCCCCCCTGCGTGTTTCCTGCCCCCCCACAGGCTCTGATCCAGCTCGTCATAGCGCCGCGTCCGGCCTTCGTGCAGCTTGGCCAGCTCATCACGCAGCAGCTCATCGGGCACTGCCGGAGCAAGCCCGTGCATGGCCTCGGCAGTGGGGAGGTCACCATCCAGCCGGCATTCGTCGTAACCGACGATCCGCGAGGTGATCAGCCAGCGCGTATCAGGGTGCGCCCGCCAGCCATCCCACACGGCAGCCCGCACCCGTTGGCGCCCATCCAGGCTCAGCTCGTCGAAGCCATCCAGCATCAACACCACTTTGCCAGCGGCCAGATAGGTGTCGAACAAGGGCCGGGCCTCGTCCGTATTCAGCAGCAGGCCCAGGGGCGTGGCCAGCAGCGCCGCCAGAAGGCGTTGAAAGGCCTCGCCAGGCGCGGCGGTTTCCGCTTCTGTCTTTGACAAGAGGGTGTCCAGCGGCAGCTCGCGCAGCACAAATACCAAAGGAATGGTGCCATCGATGCCATCTGGCAGGCGTGCCACCATGCTGGCGGCAATGCGCCAGGCCAGCCAGCTGAGCAGGGTCGATTTGCCACTGCCAGGGTCGCCCAGCAGCACCAGCCGTGGCTCGCGCGCCAGGCAATCGAGCATGCTGTCACAGTCTGGCCAGTCGTCGAGTGGTAAATCGGGTGAGACCCAGGATTTCGACAACTGCGGCTTGACAAACAGCTGATCGATGGCGGTATTGCCCCGGTCTTGCAGGGTGGGCATGGCGATAAAACGGATCAGGCCGTATTGCCTTTGCACCTCGCCCAGGTATCGGCGGAGGGGCAGGTGGTGAGCAGCAGGCAGTAATGAAGTCATCATGGGGCAATGTTCAGAAATGCGTTGAAGGTACTAGGCAGAAAATCATAACGATTCAACAATGGAGCAATCCAAAAAATCTCTACCGAGCTAGGATTGGGGTGCGCTTCCATATAAGGCAGCCGGGACGCCACTTCAACGCTCTCTGACATGAATATTTTCAAGGGTTTCAGCCATTCAGGCATCGCCTGATTCTCTGCAACGCCCAGCTGGCCAGTCACCCACTTTTGCAGAACGGCACTCCAGAGATCCGGCTGGTAATGCCAGCGCTCATATATTCCACCATGGAACTGGTAAACATACGCAACCACCAGCAAATGCAGTGCAGTATCTTCATCCAATCTGGGCAATAGCTTATCACTATTGTCACGTCTGGGATTCGCCAGCTCATACTCGACAGCCATGCGCCGCATCAGGTTGGCCAGCGCCTTCAGTCGGCGCGGGTTGGGCGGCAGAAAAGGAATGTCCCCGAGCTTTTTCTGGTCATTGGCGTTCTGATCCTGTGTCTTGGCGTCCCGACCCAGTGCCTTCTTCAACCGGATGTGTAGATTCTCCAAGATTTCATTGGTTTTATCACTTCCCCTATTCTGCTGATCCCACACCCAGGCCAGCAGATCTTGCTCCCGATTGCGCGGCAAGGGCAGGCGCCAGATGTTGGTGCAAAGCTTTTCCAGGTAGGCTTCGCCACGGATGCGGGCGCTGTCGGTCACACCTGTGTCGTGTTGTAGTGATTTATCCAGGTTGGCGGCAATCACCTGCTGATTCATGCCCAGCACAAACACACAGTTGGGCAACGACAGATAGATTTTCAGCCCCTCCAACAGTCGAAAGGCCGATTCTGGCGAGCAGCGGTCAAGGTCGTCGATGAAAACCACCAGTCGCGGCGATGGTAGTTTATTTGACTTTTTTGGTAGCAACTTGCTCAGCGCATCGGACAACATGTCCCGCACCAGATCAGGGGGCAGGCGCTCTGCCAAGTGTTCTTTCTCCCAAGCCACGCCTAATGCCTGGATTTTCTCCGCATTGGGTACCAGCCCTTCCAGCTTGATGGTCTTTGCTGCGTCATGTATCTGATTCAACACACCACGAAACGCGATCTCACCGATTTTTTTGATTTGCGCACCCATTTTGTCAGGCGTGCTCAACGCCCTGCGCATCGCTTGCAGCAAGGCCACTACCGGCACTGGTTCGTGTTGATAGCGCCAAGCCTCGAACCAGACCGTCACAATGTGTTCGTCGTAGATGGCAACTTTTTCTGTGTCATTACGCTGGTCTTTGCCTGTATCGTGCTCGCCCGTCAGATAACGTCGGATCTGTTTCAGCATACTGGTCTTGCCCGCTCCCCAGTCGCCATGCACGCCCAGCACCATGGGTGGTGTGCAATGGGCAATCTGTTCTGCAATGGCTTTGACCAGCGGTTTCCGATCTAGTTTGTCATCAAGTGTGGGTTCATCATTCAGCGCGGGAATCGACATATTCTGCTCCACTTAAATACGAGCTGGTTATTTCATGATTTACTTATATGCTCCTGCAATTTACCGTTATTGAAAATCACACCGATCAGATACAGATCATAAATACACAATTAAGATATTGTTATACATGGAAAAAATAAAAAATTCCAATCAAGACGAGATAAATGGCATGCCATATATTGATCAACATCAAGCCAGACTTACAAATGTCATATGCCGACTGCGTATATTGCATTTCGCACCGCACAAATGTTTCAATCAGTGGTATAGTGGCGCCGCCGTAAACGTTTCGATCTCTTTTTTGACAAGCCTTGTGCTGACACCCTGATCAATCCATCACCCAGATGGCGGATGTAGCGTTTGTTGATTATTGTTTGAGGGGGAAATCATGCATAACCAAGACCAGTCTTTTGACGATGTCGTTACCGAGCTTCGTCGCCTTTCCTTGGCTTATCGCCAATCCAACGAGTGGGCGCTTGCCGCCAAGGTGGATGTGATTCTGGCAAAGTGGGAGTCTCATATCGATGAGCCTATCCACCACCTCCCGGCATTTCAGTTGAAGCCACAACTGGCCAAGGTCGTTTGCTGATCCACTCCAGCAATCATTGAATGCGGTGCCAAACCATACTGGGTGCAGCGTGCCCATTCCCCGCCAGGCCCGCATTCAAGTCGTAATGGCTGCCACCTGACTGATCAGGCAGATTGGGAACGACTCTCCGGCACATCGCCCTCCCCTTGCCGCCCCTTTTCAATCGTAGAAGAAACCGCTGCCATCGATGGCTTTGCGGAGAAGCCGATCATCCGTTCACTTGTCTTAATCAACTGATAGATCACAGCTATTCAGTTGTATTGAATGGATTGTGATTGCTATTGGCTCTGTCGCTTTTCAGCCGCTAAAACGAATCCTGCATCTTCATTTTGTGTTGGTATTGCTAGGCTGAAAAGGAGTACACATGAAGCACAGCGCATATCGCCGGGTGTTCCCATTACTTGCCGGTGCCATTTTGCTGCACGCCATCACCAGCTGTGGCGGTGGTGGCAGCGATTCGACTGCTACCACGCCGACGCCCCCTGCCGACACGACAGTAGCCGGGCTGAAAGTAGCCGAGCAAGTCAGTGTTGTCGATGCGAAATGACAGGGGGAAGCCATGCGCCACGATCCTATCCAAGTCGTACCCGCTTTGGTGTCCAGTCTGTTTGCCACATCCGGCGTGCTTGTGGCGGCGGTTCCTGCCGATTCGGATTTCAATAAAGATGAAGCCCGCCGCTATGTCCATGAGCGCTCAGCCGAGACGTTTTCCATGGCCAATCAGATTCTCTGTTATTTCAACCAGACCAAGTACCCAAGCTTTGTGAACAAGGGGCCTTACAAGGCATTGGTCGATCAGAAGTTGTGCAATGCCAATCGAGACGATGCCAGCAACAGCACGAACGGCGAAAGCACAGCTGACAATTCGCCACATTACATGGACTGGATCGTAGACGTTACCCGTGCCAACAGCACCGCACCCCAGCTTGCCAAGTTCTGGGTGACCGACATCGGCAGGGCAGATAAGCCGGGGATGAAAATCCTGGTTTCGATGACGGCCACCGAATCGGCCACGAGCACCAATCCTTATGGCCTGTTCAAGCTGGATTTCATTGGCTATCCCTTGATCAACGGGCAGGTGCAGACGGCGCAGCCACAGATGAAAGGCTACATCGAGGTTGCCAAAGATGGCACGGGTGCCCCACAGCTGTCTTTCTTTCAGGAGGAGCTGGATCGCCAGAATGGCCAGCCAAGAACGGACGCTGCAGTGATTCAACGCACTGCGGATGGAGGAGCCGGATCAGGCAAGACATTGGAAAAAGACAAGGGTTTTGCGTTCGCATTCAATAGCAGCTTGTTCCTGCGCTCATCGGACTCCGGCAATGCCTGTTTCAGCCGCGACCAGACCGAAGACACGTCCTGGCGCTATGCACTATATGACAGTGTGACCGGTGCCAGGCTGGAGGTGTCGTCCGGGTTTCCCATTCGCGTCACGCAAGGCAGCAAGAGCTATCAGGGCTGGGTGGGATACTGGGGGCTGCATTTCCCAGAAAGCGTCGTGCTGAATCATGGCGACACGGTGTTCAAACAGTCTTTTGGCAACAACAGCACCACCACTGCGTACACCTTGCTGAAGGCTGGCGGGCGTTTACAGCAGCATGTGCGCAAGACCCTGACACTGGCCGATATGGCTGGTGTACTGCTGGATTGGCAAACTGTCGGTGGCACCACCCGTTATCAGATCAAGTGGGAAAAAAGCCAAGGCAAATTCTTCAAGGTTAAATCCATGCCAGCCCAGCAGCATAGCGGCCCGCCCCAGTGGACTGAGATCGATCCACCTGTCGCGCTGACCAGCAGCGATCTACAAAACGAGTTTGACCTGAATGCCTGGTCCCAGGCCCTTGGCGGCTCGATCCGTATCGCCATCAAGGAGCCCGACCCGAGCAAACCTGGCGGTGCCAGGGTCAAATCTTTGAGCAACGATTCAGAAGCAACCATCATGGTACAGACCCCAGTTGCGCCAGGTGATGCCGTCCCTGCCACGCTGGCATGCTACGAGCGCTGCCCCGACCCCAGCAAATTCGGGCAGGCTGGGCAACAGCCCTATAAAGCCTTCAACTCGGGGCGCCATGATTACAGCTTTGACAGCACAGCCATGGTTTTGAAGGAGGGTACGACACCTGTGGTGTTGACAGCGGCGGTCGATGGTACGCGCGATGTGCGAAGCGGGGCATTGTTTGAGCCCTCGCCTGGCAATCTTGCCAAACTGGCCTGTGATTGGAACCCTGCGGAAACCTGCTCGTGGAAAGCCTGGCAAGCATTGGATGTCTTCTACTCGTGGCAGACCGGAGTCGATAACTGGAATCAACTGGCCTTGTTGAAGGACGCACAGGGGAATGTGCTCAAATTCGACCCACCGAAACTGGTTACATTGGCTTATACCAATGCCGCGTTGGGCTTCAATGAAACCAAATTTCAATTGGAGTATGGCGGATTTGGCGATCTGCACGGGATACCCGGCGATTGCCTTGACCCGGAAACCAATCTGAAAGCCGCCTGCGGGCCAAGCAAACGCTTTGTGCCGCTGTTCTCGATCGCCACCGGAACCGAGGTGGCAGACGCCGCGCCCAATAGCCTGAAGACCTATCTGGTCAAAGCACTGGAAACCGAGCAGCGCCTGAAGAAGATCGACCTGGGCCAGTGCAGCACGCTGAGTTTGCCAGGTGCCAGCATGGTGCTTCCGACCAGTGCACGCTTCGTCACGCCTGCCATCGGTGATGAGCCTTCGGTAGCTGGCGGGGCCTCGGTTGTGGGCGGGGTCATCAAGGCACAGTAATGATGTCAGGTCAGGCGGCCCCTCTGCCATGTCGTTACAGTTCGTCCGACATGAGAAGGTGGGTGCTGCCTGTTGCGCTGGCTCTGTTGCTCCACGCCTTGCTGTTCAGCCTCTGGCAGGCCCCCAAGCCGCAGCTGCGACGCCCGCATTTCAGCTTATGGGTCACACTGGCCAGACCTGAAATCGCTGCGCCCAAGACAATGCACAATCAAGTCGAGGTATTTCACGACCAGCGCACCGCCACACCCTCTCTGCCCCAGGCCACCCCACCGGCATTGACAGCCAACGCCCCCCTGCCCGCCAGAGCGCTTGCTTCAGCTGAAGTGGACATCGACCCGCCCACAGCCAACCAGCCCTTGGCTTGGCCCCACCAGCCGACCACATCAGCACCGCCGTCGAGACATCCCTTCATTGAGCAGCAGTGGATCGATCAATTAGGCCATCAACTCGCATCGCGGATCGCCACCCTGCAATTCGCCTTTCAGGGCCAGCTGCCCAGGCTGAGCTGCCGCGTCGTGTTGCAGGCTGGTGCTGCCGAACAGCTCGACTGCACCGACCCTGCTGACGCACGTTGGTTGGCGCAGTTCTTTACTCCCCATCTGTTGCCACAACCACCCTCTGCCTTGGCCGGACAGCAGTACACCATCGTATTGGATTGGCAGACCCCAGGCAGCTTCCAGATTAGCACCAGCCCAGCCTCTGCCTTGGCTGAAACGGAATAGTCATCACCAACCCGGTGCAACGGCAAGCACTGACCAAGGTACGCTTTGAAATAGAAAAACACCACAGGCCCGATATAATCCCCACAGTCCCTATTGAGCACATTTGTAATGAAAGCCCTGTGGCGATCTTTTTCCCGTAATCTGTGGGCCGGGCTGCGGCTGTTGATGTTGCAACCCGTGGCCGTGCGTGACTTCCGCAGCCGCCCGGAGCAGCTGACCCTATTGATACTGACCGGGGCCGTGCTTGAAATCCTGCTCTGCCAAGCCGAATTTGGCGGTGAGGGTGATATCAATTGGGTCACCTTACCCAATTTCCTTTCGCTGACCATGAAGGACTTGGCGCTGGGCATGGTGTTGGCCTGGTTTTTTCGCAATCGTCGGCTATTACTATGGTGGCCTGTCCTGGTGTTATCGGCGGACATCTGGCTTTCTGTGCTCTGCTGGCCATTGGTGAAATGGGCTGGGCTGCGGTTACACAGCCCTGACCTGGCTAATTCATCCCTCATCAGCGGCGTGATGATGGGGCTGATGCTGTGGTATTTGATGACGATTCTGCTGGCGCTCAAACGGACACTGGCCATCTCACTCCGCAGCACCTTGCTGATTGGCGCGGCGCTGATACCACTGCAGTTTGTCGCCTCCACATTCTATGACGACCCACTTTGGCTCCCCACGCCAGCCGAGGCACAAACTGGCGCCCAGAGCTGGCCCGAGCCTGCCCCGCCCCGCTTGCTGGATGAATCATTCCTTTACAACGAGCAAGCCAGGCTGACGGCACAGCTATCAGCGGTCGAACCTAGCCGAGAGGGGGTCGTCGATACCTATTTACTGGCCGTGGCGGGCGATGCATCCCAGCGGGTGTTCAAGCACGAGGTACAGGCGATCCAACAGTTGTTCGATAGCCGGTTTGGCACCCGTGGCCGGTCAATCACGCTGGTCAACAGCCAGGACACCGCCGGGACATTGCCATTGGCTACACGATCCAGTATCGACACGGCCATCCAGCATATCGCCCACCAGATGGATCGACATGAGGACATGCTGGTTCTCTACCTGACATCACATGGCAGCAAGCAACACGAGTTTCAGTTGAGCTTCGATCCGCTGGACTTGCCCCCCGTCACGCCCGACTGGCTGAAAGAGGCATTGGATCGGGCAGGCATCCGTTGGCGGGCAATCGCCGTGTCTGCGTGCTATTCAGGTGGCTTCATTCCACCACTGGCCAATGACACCACCTTGATTGTCACCGCCGCCGACGCCCAGCATCCCTCATTCGGTTGTGAAGACCGTGAGCAATTCACCTATTTTGGGCAGGCCATGTTCAACGAAGCACTGCGCAAGACAGATGACTGGCAACACGCCTTTCAAATGGCTCAGGCGGCGATTCTGCAACGTGAAAAACAAGAGGGGTATGATCCATCCAACCCACAGATTTCGATCGGGCGCGCTTTTAGCGAACATTGGATGGGGGCGCTGGCGGGACGTCAAGCCGATAGCGGCGTCATGCCAAACAAATAATGACGACCACCTGATGGATCAGGCTAAAATGGGCGTTTTACCAGGGAGAGAACATGGGAATCGTAGACATGTGGGCCTTTATCGTGGCCTCTATTTTGCTGATCATTTCGCCTGGCCCTGGCACATTGAACATTCTCGGCTGGTCCATCCGCTCCCGTCGTAGCGGATTCATGGCACTGGCTGGCACCAGTGCAGGTGATGCAACCCTCATGGCCTTGGCTGCGCTGGGCGTATCTGCCCTGTTGAACAACTACCCGATGGCGTTCCAGGTGGTGAAATACGCAGGTGGTGCCTATCTGGTCTGGCTGGGCATCGAAGCATGGCGTGCCAGGGAAGGTGGAGTCATCGCCCTGCCGCCGACGGATGGCGACGCATTCAAGCGAGGGCTGATGGTCACTTTATCCAATCCCAAAGCCATCGTCTTCTTTATGGCTTTTTTCCCGCAGTTTGTCACCGCCGACGCAGGCGCAATGGCGTTCCTGATCCTGGGTGGTGCATTTTTGTCGATGAATTGCCTCTATCAGACCATTCTGATCTGTAGTGCTGCCAAAATTGGCCAACATCTGTCTTCTGCGCCCAAATTCACCAAACTGTTGAATCGGATGGTGGGCACAGTTTTTGTCGCTTTCGGTATCCGTCTGGCTGTTGGGAATTAACACTGCTCAAGGCGGTCAGACGCTCTACTTCCGTTCACCCCCCGATTTTCTTCTCTTAGTGCGCTAAACATTACCCATGGATCTTCTCATACTACTCAAGGCCCTGATTCTCGGGGTGGTCGAAGGCTTGACCGAATTTCTGCCCATCTCCAGCACTGGCCACCTGATCTTGGCTGGATCATTACTGAACTTCAACGATGAAAAAGGAAAAGTCTTCGAGGTCGTCATCCAGCTCGCCGCCATCTTGGCTGTGTGTTGGGAATACCGCGTCAAATTGATCAATGTCTCCAAAGGGCTGACTCACGACCCACAATCCCAACGATTCGTGGTGAATGTGCTGGTCGCCTTTCTGCCCGCTGCCGTGTTGGGTTTCCTGTTTGTCAAAGCCATCAAAATGTATCTGTTCAACGCAATCTGCGTGGCAACCGCTTTCATTGTCGGCGGATTCATCATCCTGTGGGCTGAGCGGCGAGCGCCAAGGCATGCGCGGGTGCAATCCATCGATGACATGAGCGCCTTGGATGCGTTCAAGGTGGGCGTGGCCCAGTGCTTCGCCATGATTCCTGGCACCTCGCGTTCAGGGGCCACCATCATCGGGGGCATGTTGTTTGGTCTCTCACGCCGCACAGCAGCGGAGTTCTCGTTCTTTCTGGCGATTCCAACGATGTTTGCCGCCACGGTCTATGATGTCTACAAACACTGGAATCTGTTTGCGCTGTCAGACCTGCCCGTCTTTGTCGTCGGATCGGTCGCCTCTTTCCTGTCGGCATTCTTTGCCGTGCGCGCCCTGCTGCGTTTCATCTCGAATCATACCTTCGAGGTGTTTGCTTGGTATCGCATTGCCTTTGGCGTAGTGATCCTGTTGACGCATTACTTCGGAATTGTCAGCTGGGCGAACTGACGCGCATCCTCTTTCATCCAATCAGCCCTGTCCGGCGTGATCTCCCACTCGCCAGGCAGGGCCACCCCACCGCTTCTCCGTCCTTCCGTTTCTGGCAAATCTCACGCCTGTCAACTAAGCTGGAACCTGAATAAACCGCAAAGGCACCTGCTTTTGCGCCTTACCTGTTCATTCCGTTTCTGGGGAGAGTCGCATGTCTTGGAACGTCGGGACTCGTCTGACGGTCGTTCTGATCATTGTCGCCACCGTCCTGCTCGCCATTTCGGGCATCTATGGTTCGTGGAAGACCAAAACACAGCTGGAAAGCCGATTGGAAGCTGAGGTATCAGGCGTCAGCTTGCGCCTGCAGGGTAGCCTGCCCTCTATGTTGTGGAATTTCGACAAGGCACAGATCGGGAAGACCATCGCTGCCGAGATGCATTCCAAAGCCATTGTCGGCCTGCTGGTCTCGGCTGATCAAGGTATCGTGGCAGGTGTGTTCAAAGGCGCAGACGACAAAGTGCAACAGACCACCACGGCCCCTCAATTCGAAGGCAGGACAGCCGAGGTTGATCTGACCTTCTCTGAAGAAGGGAAAAACCAGAAGGTCGGTAAGGTCAAGGTGCTGATTTCCACCAGCGAGATGGACACGATTCTTCAGCAAAACATGATTGCAACGATCGTGCAGATCATCGTGCTGGATGTGCTACTGATCGTTGCATTGTCCTGGGCTGTGAATCGGGTAGTGCTACGACCACTCAAACAAGCCCGCGATGCACTGAAGAACATTGCCAGCGGGGACGCCGATCTGACGCGGCGCCTGGATGAATCACGCAAAGATGAGTTTGGTGAGTTGTCGCATTGGTTCAACGTCTTTGTCGAACGCATCCGCATGGTCGTCAATGATGTATCGGATAGCGCACTCCGGCTAGCCGCAGCCGCCGACCAAACCAGCCGCACCAGTGAGCAGGCTTCGGCAAATGCGTCCCGTCAGGTGTCAGAAGCAGAAAACATGCTGCAGCATATCCGGAACGTACTGCATCAGCTTGAGCTGGTTGCTGACAGCACCGGTACCGCCCAGCAGATGGTTACCTCCACGGTGTCCCAAGCTGAACAAGGCAAGAACATCATTCGAGAAACCGGTTACGTGATCAACCAGCTGTCGCAGGATGTGGTCAGCGCAGCCAACGTGATCATGCAATTGGATACCGAAGCGCAACGTATCAAGACGGTATTGCAGGTGATTGAAGAAATAGCAGGCCAGACCAACCTGCTGGCGCTCAATGCAGCCATCGAGGCAGCCAGAGCGGGCGAGCAAGGACGCGGTTTTGCAGTGGTGGCCGATGAGGTACGCAAGCTGGCCAATCGAACTGCCGTATCAACCGGCGAGATACAGGAAGTCATCAAGCGGTTGTTGGATGGGTCGCGCAACGCAGTCCAGGTCATGAGCAGCTCTCGTGAATTGGCTGATGCCGGATCGGAACAGACCAAGCGTGCGGAAGGAGCCATGGAAACGATCGTGGATGCCATTGCAGAGGTCAGGGAAGTGAACGATTCGATTTATTCCATGACCAACGAGCAGAAGACATTGGTGCACGAGGTGGAGGGCAGGGTGACCAATATGCAAAACACCATTCACGACAGCTCAACCGCTGCAGTAGAGACTGCGGCAGCAAGCCACGAACAGGCCAAGCTGGCGGAAGGCCTGCAAGCGCTGGTGGCGCGATTCCGCATTTGAAGCCAATTAACCACCAATTCAAATCTGATTATTGAATTAATTTTTATACAATTTAAATAAAATAAAAGGGCAGATTATTCTGCCCTTTTAACATTCATCTCAATTCACCAGAATTAAGATTTCTTTTCTTCGACTTTCTTCACTTCAGGCTTTGTTTCATTCACTTTTTCAGTGGCTTCTTTCTTCTCTGCCTTCTTTACATGCTTGGTAGCATGCTTCTCGGTATGCTTCTCAGCCTTCTTCTCAACAGCGGGTTTGGCTTCCGGCTTCGCCTCATGCTTGGCTTCAGCTTGCTTGGCGTCTGCCTTGGCTTCAACAGCAGGCTTGGCCTCAGGCGCCTTTGTTTCGGTGGCAGGGGTTGCTGCAACAGCACTGAAGGAAACAGCAGCAACAGCAGAAGCAATCAGAGTAGCGATCAGTTTATTCATTTTAAAACTCCATTCAGTTTAGGTTCAGTATTTACTGTTTCATCCGGGTTTTGTTTTGCTCCCGGCATGGCTCACACATTAACGCCAGCGAGATGAACGAAAACTGAATTAAAAATGGATAAAATATCGGTAACGTTTCAATCAATTCAAAATCAACTATACATTCAAGCTTCATCAGCATGCCCGACTACCCATGCCGATGCCGGCTTACAAGCATATCGCGGTAGGGGCAGCTATCGGCACAGTGCATGGCTTGACACCTATTTGGCTTTACGCAACCATTCAAGCAAACGATCGTTTGAATTGAGATGCCGTCATGTCACCACGCAAGATGAAATGGTTGATCAACCTGTGGCCTCCCTATCTGGGGGCTGGTATCAAGGTGGAGCATATTGCGCCGGACTATCGGCGGGTTGAGGTCAGCCTGCGCATGCGTTGGTACAACCGCAATTATGTAGGCACGCACTTTGGCGGCTCGCTGTTCGCCATGGCCGATCCGTTCTACATGCTGATGTTGATGCAGATTCTGGGGCGGGATTACTACGTGTGGGACAAATCAGCACACATCGACTTTGTCTCGCCCGGCAAAGGCAAGGTGACCGCGCTGTTTTTGGTGACCGACGAGGTGATCGAGGCGATTCAACAGGCAACGGCCAGCGGCGACAAATATCTGCCCGAATTACTGGTGCTGATTCATGATGAACAGGGCAATCTGGTTGCGCGCGTCTCCAAGCAGCTCTATATCAAGCGCAAGCCACCCAAAGCTTGAAGACTGCTGCGGCTCATGTGCAGAATAGCGAGCATGCCGCCATGTGATAGCGCTGGCAACCTTGGCAAGCTGGTTGCCAGCGGGGGCTTGATCAGATATCCCCTTCAGCGGCATTGCCGTGCTTTTCGAGCCATTGACGGCGGCTGGACGCCTCACCCTTGCCCATCAGCATGTTCATGATGCGGCGAGTGTCAGCTGCGATTTCTTCAATACTGACCTTGAGTGTACGACGGGTGTCGGGGCTCATGGTGGTTTCAAACAGCTGCTCGGCATTCATCTCGCCCAGGCCCTTGAAACGGGAGATCTGCCAGCTGCCTTCACGCACCTTTTCCAGGCGCAGCTTATCGAGAATCACTTCCTGTTCGCCGGCATCCAATGCGTAATACTTGCGCGGTGGTTTGTTCTTGCCTTGGCCTGGCACGTCGATCCGGTACAGCGGCGGCTGGGCAATATATACATGGCCATGTTTGATCAGCTGCGGGAAATGGCGGTAGAACAAGGTCAGCAGCAGCACCTGGATGTGCGAGCCGTCCACGTCTGCATCCGACATGATCAGAATCTTGCCATAGCGCAAACCGGACAGATCAACCTGCTCATCCAGCGTGTGGGGATCGACGCCAATGGCTACCGCGATATCATGGACCTCGTTGTTGGCGAACAACTCATTACGATCGACCTCCCAGGTATTCAGCACCTTGCCGCGCAAAGGCAGGATCGCCTGGAAGTCCTTATCGCGCCCTTGCTTGGCCGAACCGCCAGCGGAGTCCCCCTCGACCAGGAACAGCTCGGTGCGCGATGCGTCGTCAGAAGTGCAATCCGTCAGCTTGCCCGGTAACACAGCCACGCCAGACGACTTTTTCTTGACGACCTTCTGAGCGGCCTTCATACGGCTTTGTGCCTGCCGGATGGCCAACTCAGCGAGCTTTTTACCGTACTCGATATGTTCGTTCAGCCAAAGCTCGAACGGGTCTTTCAACATGGCAGACACCAGGCGCACTGCGTCGCGACTGCTCAAGCGCTCTTTGGTCTGGCCCTGGAATTGAGGATCGAGCACTTTGGCTGACAGCACAAATGAGGCCCGTGCGAATACGTCTTCCGGCAACAGCTTGACCCCTTTGGGTAGTAAGCTGTGCATATCGACGAAATTCTTGATTGCGTTGAATACCCCATCACGCAGCCCGGTTTCATGTGTACCGCCTGACGGGGTCGGGATCAAGTTGACATAGGATTCGCGTGCCGTGCCACCTTCTTCTGTCCAGGTGATCACCCATGCGGCGCCCTCCCCCTGTGCGAACGATTCCGACTCCTCCGACACGTATTTCTCACCCTTGAACAAGGGCACGGCCAGCTCCTGCTCAGCCAGCATCTCGGACAGATAACCCGCCAAGCCATCCGGATAGCACCACTGTTTGGCGTCTTCCGTCCCATCCCGCTTTTCGATGGTGAGACTGACGGTGATACCCGGCAACAGCACCGCCTTGGAGCGCAGAATATGTTCCAGCTCACCCATCGGAATGGTGGGGGAGTCGAAATACTTGGCATCTGGCCACGCCCTGACAAACGTGCCGGTATTCTTCTTGCCAACCTCGCGCAACTGCGCCAAGGGCTCTTTGACAAAGCCGTCGCCAAAGACCAGACGGTGCTCGGCGCCCTCGCGTCGGACAATCACCTCCAGCTTGGTGGACAAGGCATTGGTGACACTGACCCCTACGCCATGTAAACCGCCCGAGAAGCTGTAGGCACCGCCATCTTTCTTGTTGAATTTACCGCCCGCATGCAGCTGGGTGAACACCACCTCGACCGTGGGCACCCCCATTTCAGGATGCAGGCCGACTGGAATCCCTCGGCCATCGTCCTGCACCGAGATCGAGCCATCACTATGCACACGCACGGCAATGGCTTTGCAAAAGCCAGCCAGGGCTTCATCAGCGGCATTGTCGATGACTTCTTGAATGATGTGCAGCGGGTTTTCCGTGCGGGTATACATACCGGGCCGATGCTTGACCGGCTCCAGGCCCTTGAGTACTTTGACAGAGGATTCGTCGTATTGCTGAACTGCCATGGCGGATAGTCTGGGAAGGATGTTTTCGCGGCGCAGCATAGCACGCTGACGCGCCGATCAAAAGCATCAAACCACTGTATATCTGCGAAAAGACAGCATAAAAAAAGGGCGCTCATCGCGCCCCCAGTTCAAGCATGTTTTTATTTAATTGCTTGATTGATCATATGTTATAGGCCTTCTCGCCGTGCGAGGTGACATCCAGCCCTTCTCTCTCTTCTTCTTCCGGTACACGCAGCCCGATCAGGATATCCACCAGCTTATAGGCAATGACAGATACCACAGTAGACCAGATCAGCGTCGCCCCCACTCCAATTGCTTGAATCTGCACTTGTGTCACGATGGAATAACCATCTGCCACCTTATTGGCAACATAATCCCAAACACCCGCACCGCCCAATGCCGGATCAGCAAAAACACCTGTCAGCAGGGCACCCAGAATCCCCCCGACACCATGCACGCCGAATACATCCAGTGCATCGTCCGCGCCCAGCAGGCGTTTCAGGCCATGCACACCCCACAGGCAGATCACCCCTGCCAGCAGGCCCATGACAATTGCACCGCCCACCCCGACAAAACCGCACGCCGGGGTGATGGCCACCAAACCCGCCACCGCACCAGATGCCGCACCCAGCATGGAAGGCTTGCCTTTCAGCAACCACTCCGCTAACAACCAAGCCACAGCGGCGGCGGCAGTTGCCGCCCAGGTATTGACGAAGGCCAAGGCCGCCACGCCATTTGCCTCCAGAGCGGAGCCTGCATTGAAGCCAAACCAACCGAACCACAGCAGGCTTGCTCCGATCATGGTCATGGTCAAGCTGTGCGGGGTCATGGCTTCACGTCCATAACCTACCCGCTTACCTACCATATAGGCCCCGATCAGACCCGCCACAGCGGCATTGATATGCACAACGGTACCACCGGCGAAGTCCAGTGCGCCCTTTTGAAACAGGAAACCAGCCGTTGCCGTTGCCGCCTCTGCTGCAGCTTGCGAGGTATACGCATCCGGGCCAGACCAGTACCACACCATATGGGCCATCGGCAGATAGGAGAAGGTGAACCAGATCACGCAAAATGCCAGCACCGCTGAAAACTTTACCCGCTCAGCAAACGCGCCGACGATCAGGCCGCAGGTGATGGCCGCAAACGCACCCTGAAACACCACATAGATCAGCTCTGAGACAACCACCCCTTTCGAAAAGGTCGCCGCCACGGAGTCCGGGGTCACGCCTTTGAGGAATAGTTTATTCAGCCCACCCAGAAATGCGTTGTATTTGGTAAAGGCCACGCTATAGCCATAGACAACCCACAATAGCGAGATCAGCGAAAAGACCGAGAAAACTTGCATCAACACCGACAGCATGTTCTTGGCACGCACCAAACCACCATAAAACAGTGCCAAGCCAGGAATGGACATCAAAATGACCAGCGCAGTGGCCATGAACATCCAAGCATTGTCGCCCCGATTGGGCACCAGCACCGGGGCGGGCGTAGCGATACTCACAGCAGCAGGTGTTACCGTATTCGTTTCCTTCATCAATACCACAGGTGCAGGTACTGGTGCCGTATCGGCAACCACCACAGCAGAGCTGGGGTCAGCCGACTTTGCGTCTTCTGCCCAAACTGGGGCGGCCAGCATGGTGCCAAGCAGCGCCAAGGTCGCAAGCAGTTTTTTCATTGTGTTCTCCAATGATTACAGTGCGTCCGCACCTGTTTCACCCGTCCGGATGCGGATGACCTGCTCCAGCTCGAATACAAAGATCTTGCCGTCACCGATCTTGCCGGTATTGGCTGATTTTTCGATGGCCTCAATCACCTGATCGAGAATGTCATCGCGAACCGCCGCCTCTATCTTGACCTTGGGCAGGAAATCCACGACATACTCAGCACCCCGATATAGCTCGGTATGGCCTTTCTGGCGACCAAAACCTTTTACTTCTGTAACGGTGATCCCTTGCACACCAATCGCGGAGAGTGCCTCGCGCACCTCATCCAGCTTGAATGGCTTGATGACTGCTGTGACCAGTTTCATGTCAGCTCCTAAACAGACTGATCGGGCAGGGATACCGCCCGGGGGTTATGAATATCCTGGTGGCAAGATGCCACTCACAGCATTCATAGCACATAGTGTGCCAACACATTTAGTATTTTATAATCAATGACTAACTAATCCAGCAATCACAGCCGGCCTTCAACTCGCACCACAGGTGCGCGTATGCCAAATCGCATGCACCAATTTAGTGCGGCACTAAGCCAAGCGATGATCAACCGCCCGCGTGAGGCCACTTTTTGTTAGACTTGCCACCAATGCGAACCAACCGGAGCCCAACCATGCTTCGTCAGAAAATTTTTGAAGATATCAGCGCCAAGATCGGCGAAACCCTGGCAAACAGCCCAGCCAAAGACATGGAAAAAAACATGAAGGCCATGCTGGGTACGGCCTTTTCCAAGCTGGATCTGGTCACCCGCGAGGAATTCGACATCCAGCAGGATGTCCTGAAGCGCACGCGCGAAAAGTTGACTCAGCTTGAAATCCGCCTGGCGGAGCTGGAAAAAGCTGCCAAGGCTCAGGCAGAGCCCGCCAAGCCTGATTGAGCGGCGCGGGTAGCCCAACCAACAAAAACGGCGACATCCAGTCGCCGTTTTTTACATAGCCGCGATACTCAGCGGATCACTTGCGCCCAATCCTTCTCAAAATAGTGCACCAATGATTGGTTGTTGAGCCGATTGGGCTCTACCTCAATACGTTGCATATCAGGTGGAAAGCTGAACATCAGCTTGGTGCTGTCACCATCCAGAAACCGCATCGGTAGCCGATAGCGGCTTGGTGGCACAAATCCTTCATGTTTGGCGGCAATGATGAAACCCCACTCCCCGAAGCTGGGTACATAGGCGTGATAGGGCCAGGTCTTGAAACCCGCCTCACGCAAGGTGGCATCAATGCACCAATAGGAACGCGCTGCGTAGAAAGGCGAGGTGGACTGGATCACCATCAGGCCCCGCTCAGCCAGGTGGCGCGACATCAAGCGATAGATCGGTACCGAATAGAGCTTACCCAAGCCAAAGTTGGAGGGGTCGGGAAAATCCACAATGATGGCGTCAAACTGGTCGGTATTGGTTTCCAGCCACTGTCCAGCATCTGCATTGATGACGGCCAACCGCTTGTCGGTCAACGAGCCTCTATTCAACGCCACCAACGGCCCTGCTTGAGCAAATAGCTTGGTCATGGCCGGATCGAGATCCACCAAGGTGATGTGTTCGATGTTTGGGTAGCGCAGTACCTCTCTTGCTGCCAACCCATCCCCCCCGCCCAGGATCAGTACCTTCTTGGCAGCGGGCAATGATTCCAGCACCGGATGAACCAATGCTTCGTGGTAGCGGTGCTCATCGCGAGAGGAGAATTGCAGATTACCGTTGATATACAAACGTAAATCGTCTTTCCACTTGGTCACCACCAATCGCTGATAGGGCGAGGTTTCCGCGTGGATCACCTCATCACCGAACATGACCTTCTCCGACCACCGGGTCAACTGATCTGATGCAACAAAACCCAATATCAAGATGCCGAGCACCATGCCTGCACGGAAGGTCTGTGCGTGGAAGCTTTTCAATTCGCTCCGGAAAATATAAGCCGTGTAAAGCGCCACACCAGCATTCAACATGCCGAATACAAGGCCGGTTCGCGACAACCCAAGCTTGGGCGCCAACACCAGCGGGAACAGCAGTGATACGGCCAATGCGCCAAGATAGTCAAATGTCAGCACCCGACTGACCAGCTCTTTGAAACCCGCTTGACGTGCATTCAATACCCGCATGACCAGCGGGATCTCCATGCCCACCAACATGCCGATCACAAACACCATTGCATACAACACGGTACGAAACGGCGCAGACAGCCAAGCAAATATCATGAACAGCACTGCTGCGGACAAGCCCCCGACCAACCCCACCAGCAATTCGATCTCGATGAATCGCGCCAGCGTGTCTTCATCTTTCACATATTGCGAAAGATGTGACCCGACACCCATCGCAAACAGGTAACATCCGATGATGGAGGAGAACTGCAGTACGGAATCCCCCAGTAGATAGCTACTGAGTGAAGCCGCGATCAACTCATAGGCCAATCCGCATGATGCGACGATGAAAACGGACAAAACAAGAACGCGATTGAGCATAATTGGCAAGGCGACGCAGGTGATCGTTCACGAATACGAAGAAGCACTCTAGAATACAATCTAAACCTGCGCTGTTACCAATACTGACTAAGGCTCACGATGGAACTTGCATACAATTACTTGATTCATGTCCTATCTGCTTTCGCCCTATTGGCTCTGTTTGCCGGTATTTACATCAAATTCACTCCATTCAATGAGCTGTCCCTGATCCGTGATGGTCACTTGGCACCAGCCTTGAGCTTTGGCGGTGCGCTGGTCGGTTTTTCCATGACACTTGCTTCCAGCATCATGCACAACCCCAGTTGGTTAGCATTTCTGACCTGGGCGGCAACAGGTATGATCGTACAATTGGTTGCCTATGTGCTGACCAGCCGCATGCTGCCGCATATGAATGAATCACTGCAGCAGGATAATGTTGGCATGGGTGCCTTGATGGGCTCGATCTCGCTGTCTGTCGGGTTGATCAACGCCGGCTGCATGTCCTGAGCCAAGCAGGAAGGCGCAACGCAAGTTGCATTGGCAAGCTGTGATATCAATATCTATAACTGCTTTGGCCGATTTGATCGAATGATCAACCTGTACAGTAATATTGTCTTTTGGAATGAATACGTCAGCGATGAAAGACTCATTCATGAAATGGGTTGAGCGGTCTTGCCATTGGTTGCGCAAACGGCAGCCCCCTTGCCATTTGCAGCTTGATGGCCGGGCGCTGGTACGCTGACATCATGTACTGCCGGGTATTGGCGATGTATTGACCAGCCGATGCCCTCAAGTTCTACTGGCGAGATCTTATGGATACGTCAGCAGCACTCGACCCTACAGGGCCAATCCGTTTTTTGCTTTGCTGGCGGGTTGATTTGCCAATGGATCGACAAAAGCTAAGCAACCAATTGGATACCACACCCCTCGTTGTGGTACGCCTAGTTTGAAGGAGTAATCATGGGTATTGGCTCATTTATCAAGAAACAGTTCATAGACATCCTGCATTGGACAGAAGAAGACGATGGCGTCCTGGCCTATCGCTTCCCAATGCAGGATATGGAAATCCAGAACGGCGCCAGCCTGACCGTACGTGACTCGCAGATGGCTGTGTTCGTCAACGAGGGCAAGGTCGCGGATGTATTCGGCCCCGGTCAGTACAAACTCACCACCCAGACGCTGCCGGTACTCACCTACCTGAAAAACTGGGACAAGCTGTTCGAATCACCATTCAAGAGCGACCTGTACTTCTTCAGCACCCGCATCCAGCTGGGTCGCAAATGGGGCACGCCACAGCCGATCACAATCCGTGATCAGGATTTCGGCATGGTGCGCCTACGTGCTTTCGGCATGTATTCCTACAAGCTGGTTGACCCCAAGCTCTTTTACACAGAGGTCAGCGGCACCCGTGAAATCTATACGCGGGACGATCTCGAAGTGCAGTTACGCAACCTGGTCGTAGCCACCATGACCTCAACCCTGGGCGGGGGGGGCGTACCATTCCTCGATATGGCGGCCAACCAGCTGTTGATGGCCGACAAGATGAAAGAGGCTCTGGCCGACGCCTTTGCCAAATATGGCTTGGCGCTCGATAACTTTGCGGTCGAGAACATTTCCCTGCCGGAAGAGCTGCAAAAAGCCATCGACACCCGCATCTCGATGGGCATGATCGGTAATATGCAGACCTACACCCAATACCAGACGGCCAATGCCATTCCACTGGCCGCCCAAAACGAAGGAGGTCTGGCTGGTATCGGTGCTGGCTTGGGGGCAGGGGTACAGATCGGCCAGGTGATGGCGCAGACTATGGGGCAAGCCACCGCCGCACCAGCAGCCCCTGTTGCGCCAGTGGCGTCCGCAGCCGTTGCCCCGGCAGCACCCACGGAAGATGCCCCTGAAGCACGGCTGGAAAAGCTGAAAGGATTGCTGGATAAGGGACTGATCTCACAGGCAGATTTCGACAATGCAAAAGCCGAAATCCTCAAGAAACTGATTGGATAAGTCGTTCGCGTCCAATGACAGCATCAGCCTGCATTGCCGGCCAGCTCGGTGGCTGGTCGGCCTCATTGATTGATCAGCGGGTGTCCAAGACACCGCAGAATACCCAAACGCATGTATAAAGTTGCCTGCCCCGCGTGTGGCGCCGAAGTCCAGTTCCGTTCCGCCATGTCTGTCATGGCGGTATGTGAATATTGCCAATCCACCTTGATGCGCGACGCGGAATCCGTCAAGGACATGGGTAAGATGTCAGCGGTGATCGAGGACTTTTCACCGATCCAGATCAATACCACCGGCATTTACCAGGGCAAGGCATTTGGCGTGGTGGGTCGCATCCAATTGCGGTATGACGCAGGCTTCTGGAACGAATGGTATGTATTGTTCGATGATGGCAGCCCTGGCTGGTTGTCAGATGCCTCTGGCAAATATGTCATGACCCTGCCGCTGGCAGCGCCGGCGAAAATGCCCGCCTTTGACCAGATCAAACCGGGTAACACCATCACGCTCGATAAAGCCAGCTTTACCGCCTGCGACGTACGTACCGCACAATGCACTGGCGGGCAGGGCGAGCTGCCTTTCCGCGTCGGAGAGGGCTGGCAAGCGCGTGTTGCCGATTTCCGCACCAAAGACCGTTTTGTCACACTGGATTTCTCAGATGACAGCACCCCCGCCGCTTATCTGGGCAACGTTGTCACATTAGACAGTCTGCAATGCCAACTATTACGGACTGAAGACCAGATTACTCAGAGAGCGGGCAAGCTGAGCGGCAAGATGATGACGCTGGAGTGCCCCAGCTGCGGCAGCCCGCTCAAATACCGTGCCGGGGCGGCCATGCAGGTCACCTGCCCAGCCTGCCATGCCGATGTCGATTGCACGGGCGATAAAGCCATTGTGCTGCAAAAGCACAGTGAGTTGGCGCAAATCACCCCCTCCATTGCACTTGGCTCGATCGCAACGATCGATGGCATTCGCTGGAACGCCATTGGTTTCATGCGCTGTCGCGAGACCCGAGACCCCACGGAGTGGACAGAATACCTGTTCTTCCACCCATTGAAGGGCTTCATGTGGCTGGTCGAAACCGATGATGGCTGGGACAAAGTCGAGGTGCTGGACACTTGGCCAGACCAATTTTCTGCCAGCGCCGCACGGCTAGGTCAGATCAGTTACATCAAGTATGTCGAATACGGTAGTGAGGTGATATACGCTGCCGGGGCATTCAACTGGCGGGTATCCGTTGGCGACAAAACCTGGATCACCGATTACCGGCAGAACGGCCAGAAACTGACACAGGAGCGATCCAGCAACGAGATCAGCTGGTCACGTTCCGAATCGGTCAGCGCCGAACAGATCGCAAGCTGGTTGGGGAAGCCCCACAAACAAATCCCCAGCAAGGCCATTGACCGCGACGACGATGACGAAGTCTCACCCTTGAAAGGTACAGCCAAGGCGCTCACCTGGATGCTGCTGATTCTCAACATCCCGATCTTGTTTGGCAGTGGCTTTGCAGGGGTCATGATCATCCTGTCTGGGCTGTTGGCGCTCTGGTGGCCGATTCTAAAAAATAAAGACGATGGTGACGGCGACTATGGCAGTGGTGGCGACGGGGATGGTGGCGGTGGTGGAGGTGACTGAGTCCTGTTGCATCGACCATGATGGCGGCCCATGTTGACCACATGGCTATGTTGTCATGGATTCAAGCCCAACAAGCCTCTCATCACAATACTCGGAGGGCTGCCCCACTCACCAAGCAATGACAATGGCAATATTAACTCGAAAATACGTAACTCATATGCCATTTGTTGATCCAAGCCGTGTTACACTCACATCGTCCATTTATTCCAATGGATGCATGTTGGATCGCCATCAAAACAGTGTGAGTCATCAGGCTAATCACCAAACCCAACATGCCGGGGAAACGGAAATATTCATCATTCATGATATTCTGTCATGCAGCCAAGCTGATTGTTCAGTGACATATTGATTGCATGGCATGAGATACATGCACCAATGGGTATTCCAAATGTGATCAATCACCAGGCTGGTGTGTAATCCGCCTGGAAAGACCACATCAATTAGCTGATCGCACCAGCGCCAGCTGACCGGTGTTTGGTTTTGTTGGACAACATGGCATGATTCGCTTTATCCGATCGCTCGCACAGCGCTTTCAATCCCAGTCAACCACGACACCCTGCGTGCTGGACAATCGCACAGCACCTGAACAGATCACATCCGTAGATCAACCTGCCCTGGCATGGTCGTCGGTACTCAGCACCCGGCAGGGCTACCCGTTTGCTGATTGGCAGGCCATCACCAAATGGCTCGGCACAATCAAAGGTGAGCGCGCCCAGGAGCTCACCTGGATGACCTGCCAGCAAGGTTGGTTACTGCATCTGAAACAAGCGCTCGGCCCCCAATTTCACCTGCAGGAAAGCGGCAAAGCCATGCTGCTCTCGTCACTGGCCCCCAATGTTGCCAAAGCCACACTGGACTACATCGAGCAGACACGGCGACGGTTGTTCGGCCTGCTGGAAAGCATCGCCAGACCTGACTCACCAGGCAAGGTATTGATGGTCGTGTTCGATGACGCTGACCAGTATTACCGTTACGTCTGTCAGTACTACCCGGACAAAGGCAAGTTCGCACTCAGCAGCGGAATGTATATCTATCATGGCTGTGGACACTTTGTGACCACCAAAGCCGATCTGGCGATGATCGAACCGATCATCGTGCATGAAATGGCTCATAGTGTGCTGTCTTACCTACCACTACCCGTCTGGCTGAACGAAGGCATCGCCGTCAGCAGCGAACGACGGCTTGCCGGGGTATCAGCCCCAAAGGCGGATCTTAGGGAACAGCACCGACAGATCTGGAACGACCAGACCATTCAACAATTCTGGTCGGGCGATGCATTCATGGCCAGCGAGCTCAGTCTGCTGGCCTATGACCTGGCTCAAACGGTTGTCGAGCAACTTGCCAGAGATTGGCATGGATTCAGGCGCTTTGTCGCCGCCGCCCACCGAGATAACGCTGGACAGATCGCCGCCGCCGATATCCTGGGTATCGACCTAGGCAGGTTTGTCGCATTGATCATGACCAAAGACGAAGACACCGACTGGTCACCTCAACCACATCGCTGGGCCACCAGCACCAACAAACCTGAGTTGGTGGCCGTGATCTAATCATCAACCAAGCCTGGGCAACCAGTTCTTCCTTGTTTTCTCAAGCCGTCAAAGACGCCCTGCAGCCTAGGCCGCCACTGCCTGACCATCCCCATGGCGCCTGCAGGTCGCGAATTCAGGGCTGGTTGATGATCAATCCATACACCGACACAGCCATGTGATCATGTCGACCACTTCATCCTCCGGTGTTCGGATGGGTTGAGTTGAAGGTATCGAGTGACTGGGCGGCATCCGCTACAATTCCCTATTGTTGCAGTCATCCTGATCTGAACATCCAGTGCTACTGGCTCGGTCTTTTGCACCCATTGATCTGCTTTAGGTTCTACGCTGTCGTTGCGAATCAGACGCATAGATCACCCAAGGGCATGTTTTCCCTGGGCGTATGTCAAACGCCGAGTGATGAACCCATGTCAACAGAACTTGGCTGGATGACGGGTTGATTTTCTGTCTTTTTGAGCCTCAAACACCTTTCATGTCTTCCTTTTCAATCGTTACAAAACGTGCCGTCGTGGTCGGCGGTGGCCCAGCCGGACTGATGGCGGCAGAGGTACTGGCAGAATCGGGTATATCGGTTCATGTCTTTGATGCCATGCCGTCTGTTGGCCGGAAATTCCTGTTGGCTGGTATTGGCGGGATGAACATCACCCATTCCGAGCCAATGGCACCATTTCTACAGCGCTACACAGGTCGAGTATCGGAGATGACGCCCTTACTTCAGGCATTCGGCCCGGATGCGCTACAAGACTGGATTCACGCATTGGGAATCCAAACTTTCGTTGGAAGTTCCGGCCGTGTTTTTCCAACCGATATGAAGGCAGCACCATTGCTGCGAGCGTGGTTGGCCCGATTGCGTGAGCAAGGGGTGCAGCTGCATGTTCGACACCGCTGGCAAGGATGGGATGCGGAGGGTCGTCTGATCTTTACCACACCCGATGAAAAGCTGCATATTGAGGCGGAAGTGACCGTGTTGGCCCTAGGTGGTGCCAGCTGGGCGAAACTGGGCTCAAATGGTGCGTGGGTACCCTGGCTGGCCCAGCGGGGAGTCCCTGTCAGACAGCTAAAGCCAGCCAACTGCGGCTTTGACGTAGGCTGGGGCGAGCATTTCCAGACGAAATTTGCTGGCGAGCCGCTCAAGACCGTGGCAATCCGCTTGGCAGGTGATCAGCACTTCAAACCTGGGGAATGCGTAGTAACCCAGACCGGCCTGGAGGGCAGCCTGATTTATGCATTGTCGAGTCGAATACGGGACACCATCTTGTCAGCCGATGGGGCGACCATCGAGATCGATCTGATGCCAGGGTGGGATATGGCACGCATCCAGCAAGCCGTCCACCACCCTCGTGGTGCGCGCTCCTGGTCAAGTCATCTGCAGAGCAGGCTGGGCCTGAAGGGCGTCAAAGTCGGACTGTTGCGGGAGTGCCTGAGCAAAGACGCTTTTCAAGACCCAGAGCAGCTTGCCACAGCCATCAAAGCGCTGCCCATTCGCCTGATTGCCGCACGCCCAATCGACGAAGCCATCAGCAGCGCCGGTGGCGTGGCATTTGAGGCGCTGGACACGCAGCTGATGTTACGCTGCCTGCCCGGCGTATTTTGTGCGGGTGAAATGTTGGATTGGGAAGCACCGACCGGTGGTTATTTATTGACGGGATGCTTCGCGACAGGCCGTGCTGCGGGTCTGGGTGCCGTCAATTGGATTGAGCTGAACAGAAAATGAAAATATGACAAATACCCTTTCATATTGACATCTAAAGTGGTTGACAGCCTATTTATGGGCGATGCATGATTATCACCATCATTTATTGCTGATTTTCTCAGGAACCCCACCATGAGTTTCGCTCACCTATCCACTCAGATTGGCGCTCAGGCACACCAAGCCTTGCCCCTGTATGGCCTGCCAGAGGCCAATGGGCGCGACCAGGTTGGTGAGCGCATATCCAATGGAGCCGGGTTGATCATTGACGCTGAATTGCGTTGGTGAACTGATCAGACGCAACAGTCGATCCAAAACCCGGGCATACAACCCGGGTTTTTATTTTTCAAAAATCTGAATTCATAAATTGGATTGATATTTGCTGACATTTTAAATGTCTGGCAGGGCATCTTTTACCTGAAATTTCTGCAATTGATGTTCTGATATTTATTTTCATGCCGTCATAGGTCGGATAAATGTAGCCCATGTTGGCCATGGGCTATCCAGTTGGCTTATGCAAAGAATCGGTAACAACCATCCATAAGGGAGTCAAATAGTGAACGCAAGAAAGCTTGTCACCATCAGAAGAATCGAGGCCATTCGACCGATCCCTGGCGCGGATACGATTGAGTGCGCAACGGTTGGAGGGTGGCAAGTTGTTGTCAAAAAGGGCGAATTCAGGCCAGGTGAGAGCGGCGTCTATTTTGAGATCGACGCTTTCCTGCCTGTTGCAGATGATCGATTTGCATTCCTGGCTAAGCATCAGATGACCTGGCGGGACAAACAGGGTGTTCGCCTGCACACCATGAATTTGTGTGGCCACATCTTCCAAGGGCTGATTCTGCCGATCGGGCGCTTTCCAGAGATAGTGAGCCGCATTGCAGGTAAGTCAGTCGAAGTGGTACGTGAAATGGATTTCTCCACGTTGCTCGGTGTAGAGAAATGGGAGGCAGCTGCTCCAGCCTCATTTTCTGGCGAGGTGGTAGGGCCGTTTCCGAGCTGGATGCGCAAGACTGAGCTGGAGCGCGTACAAAATCTGCTCCCAGCGTTGCATACCCAAGCAGATGAATTGTTCGAGGTATCAGTGAAGCTCAACGGCACAAACATGACCGTGTTTCATCGCAATGGTGAGCTGGGGGTTTGTGGTCGTGACTGGCAGCTGGCCGAGAGCCAAGCCTGCGCACCGTGGCAAGTAGCCAAGGCATTGAGGCTGACCGACGCCTTGACCACTTTGGGCCGCAATATCGCCTTACAGGGTGAGATCGTCGGAGAGGGTATACAAGGCAATCCAGAACATCTGTGCGGGCAGCGCTTCTATGTTTTCGATGTGTTTGATATCGATCGGGGAACCTATCTGGGCCGCGAACAGCGCGGAATGGTGCTTGACGCATTACGACAATCCGGTGCACAGATCGAAATGGTGCCGGTCATCGGCATCATGGATCTACGACGTTTCAGAGGGTGTGTCGAGTCGGTGTTGGATTTTGCTGAAGGGCCATCCATGAACCCGCGGGTAGCGCGTGAAGGGGTGGTGTTCAAGCGGCTGGATGGGCGGTTTTCATTCAAGGCCGTTGCCAACAGCTATTTGTTGAAACACCAGGAGCGTTGAAGGGTGCCAGTCGATATGACACCTATGGCTGATCAAGTGCCTGTGCCAAAGCATCAGCCATGCTTTGGCCAAACGCCACAAACCAGACCGACTCCAAGCTGGTAGTGCGTGATACAGCGTCCCTTACCGTTGCCACGGCAATCTGGCAGGCCGCCTCGACTGGGTAGCCATAGACGCCACAACTGATCGCAGGGAAGGCAATGGTTTTCAGCTCGTATTCCATGGCAAGCCGCAGGCTCTCTCTGTAACAAGAAGCCAACAAGGCAGCCTCATCATTTTGGCCCCCCCGCCACACCGGCCCAACGGTGTGGATGACGAAGCGGGCCGTAAGATTGAAGCCTGATGTGATTTTGGCCTGACCGGTCTTGCAGCCGTTCAGCAATCGACAGGCCTGCACCAGCGCTGGCCCAGCTGCACGATGAATGGCTCCATCAACCCCGCCGCCACCTAACAGGCTACTGTTGGCAGCGTTGACGATAGCATCGACATCGAGCAAGGTGATATCACCTTGATGAAGGTGTAATCGTGTAGGCATGATGTAGTCTGTGAAGTGGTGGTGATCACCCATTGTCACTCGAGCCGAATGATCTGCATACCTTCCCCGCCCCGTTTTTAAATGCATCCAGCCAGCAGGATGCGGTGAATTTGCATAGACTGCCGAGGATGGGCTACGCCCAGCCCACAACACAATGCCAAATCTGAACATGTAATTGAATAAAAAGAAGAAGCCGCGTCAAGCGCGGCTTCTTCCGATCCCAGAGAGCTATTTTTTTGTAGTGACTTTGTAGTCAGCCCGGAGTTTAACCGCGAAGTGGATTGAGGGCAACTCCGCACTCAGGATTCCATCAGGGATGTACCTTGGTCTTCCCGTTGATTTCTTGTTGCAATTCGCCCAACCTGCCGGATGCGCTGAGTTTCCGCAGCCCTTCGTTGAATTGCTTCAGGAGCATAGGACTCTTAGCATTTTGACGCCCAAACATCAGTGCATAGTGCTCAACTTTGTATGGCTTGGGGTGGATCGTCAGCAGGGCACGCTCTTCGCTGTTCAGCTCGGTTTGCATCAGTGTCTGTCCGACAGGCAGGGCAATAGGGAAGATGTCGATGATACCTTTGCCGAGCATACGGATATTCCGCTCGTCATTATCGCTTTCCACGACATGCAGCTTGCCGCTACGGATGGCCTGATCCATTTCAGCCCCATAGGTATAACCCCGCGTGATGCCAATCTTGTAAGGCGCCAGATCACTGATCTGCTGCCATTGGAAGTCGTTCCCCAATCGATGCAGGAAGACACTCGGCAGAGAAAATACGTTGTCTGAGATCAGAAAGTCTTTTTCCCGCTCAGGTGTGCGCGTCCAGAATGGAGTGACATCCCATTTCCCTGTTTTAGCCAGCTCGTAAGAGCGGCGCCATGGAAAGAATCCATACTCAACCTTGACACCCATCTCGGTGTAGGCTTCGGTGATGATTTTGGTAGCCGGGCCATGGCCAGGTAGGTGCTGCGACAAAATAGGGGGCCACTCGCCATTGGCGACACGAACGACATCAAACGATTCAGCCGCTGCGTTCACATGGACTAACAATGACAGGCAAAGCCCGATAAGGCGATGTGACAGCATGTTGTGGGCTCCTGATAGGGTGGACACAAAACATGGTTGTTGCGTTCCAGACCTCGACCGACTTGTGGTGCAGCTTTGGTGATGGCGCTCCCACGGCATGATGGCTTGGGTGCCAAAGGTGGATGCTTTTCATTGTAATACTGGAATCGCGTGGCGGTGCATACTTGACCATTGAGCGGCCCGCTCCGCTTGGCAGCGGGCCGCTGGAAGGGAGCAGGCGAAGCGCTAAGGCCAGATCAGTGCAGCCCTTTCACCATGTCTTCCACTACTTTCTTGGCATCACCGAATACCATCATGGTTTTGTCCATATAGAACAGATCATTGTCCAGCCCGGCATAGCCTGCATTCATCGAGCGCTTCACCACGATGATGGTACGCGCTTTGTGCGCATCCAGAATCGGCATGCCGTAGATGGGGCTGGCCGGATCTTTTTGTGCTGCTGGGTTCACCACATCGTTGGCGCCAATCACCAACACCACGTCAGTATTGGAGAAGTCTGTGTTGATCTCTTCCATCTCCAACACTTTGTCGTAGGGTACTTCCGCCTCGGCCAGCAACACGTTCATATGGCCTGGCATGCGGCCTGCGACAGGATGAATGGCGTAGCGCACGTTCACGCCTTTTTCGGCCAGCAGCGTGGCAAATTCTTGTAGCGCATGCTGCGCACGAGATACAGCCAAGCCGTAGCCAGGTACGATGATGACGCTGTCGGCATTGCCCATCAGGAAAGATGCGTCTTCAGCCGAGCCTGATTTATAACTCTTCTGGACTCCGCTGTCGCCGCCACTGGCAGCGTTGTCGCCAGTGCCCATGCCACCGAAGATGACATTCATCAACGAGCGGTTCATCGCCTTGCACATGATGTATGACAGGATGGCACCCGATGAGCCGACCAGCGAGCCAGCAATGATCAATACCGAATTGTTCAACGTGAAACCGATACCCGCCGCCGCCCAGCCTGAGTAGGAGTTCAGCATGGACACCACCACCGGCATATCACCGCCGCCGATCGGTGCAATCAGGAAGTAACCCAGCACCAGGGCAATGGCAGTCATAGCCAGAAAGGCCTGTAGATTTTCCGTGATGAAATAAGCCCCACCCAAACCGGCCATGGCCAATGCCAACAATAGCTGAACTGGTTTGACCCACCCCCCCTTGAGCGGCTTGGAGCCAGCCTTGCCAGACAGCTTCAGATAGGCCACCACCGAGGCTGTGAAGGTGATTGCGCCAATGAAACAGCCAATGAACAACTCAAAGCGATGTACGCCATCATGGTGCTGGTTGGTATTGAACACAGCCGCGATGGCGATCAACACCGCAGCCAAACCCACCAAAGAGTGCATCAGCGCGACGGTTTCCGGCATCTGTGTCATCTGCACCGTCTTGGCGCGATAGCCCCCGATGACGGCACCCGCGATGATGGCTGACACAATCAACGCAAAGTTTGGGTTAGGGGCCACGGCAAAAGTGATCAAGATGGACAAGGCCATGCCGATCATGCCGTAGGTATTCCCCATACGAGCACCCACAGGGCTCGACAACCCTTTCAGTGCCAGAATGAATAAAATGGCCGCGACCAGGTAGACCCAGTCCGCATAAGGCGTCAGAAATTGCATGTTGCGGCTCCCTTATTTCTTCTTCTTGAACATTTCCAGCATGCGCTGGGTCACCATGAAGCCACCAAAGATATTGATGCTGGCCAGGAAGACAGCGATTGCACCCAGCACCGATGTCAGGGTGATTGCCTCGCCGCCGATATACACCACCTGTAGCATGGCCCCCACGACGATGATGCCCGATACCGCGTTGGTGACCGCCATCAACGGGGTGTGCAGTGCCGGGGTGACGTTCCACACCACGTGGTAGCCGACAAAGATGGCCAATACGAAAATGGTGAAGCTTGCAGTGAACGGGTCCATGGTGTGGGCGGCATGGGCGGCCTGTTGCGCAGCCTGGGTGATGACTTCTGCAGCCTGAGTGGTGGTTTGTTGTGCATCCATGTGTGTCCCCTCCCTCAATTCGCTTTGAACAACACCTGACCATCACCGGTGATGCGAGTTTTGGCGATGATTTCGTTGTCCATGTTGATATCCAACGCTGTCGCATCTTTCTTGAGCATCTCGCCCAGAAAGGTCAGCAGATTGCGGGCGTAGAGTGATGATGCATCCTGCGCAACATGGCCCGCCAGATTGGTGGTGCCGACCAGCGTGACGCCGTTCTCGGTCTGGAACACCTCACCAGCACGCGTCAGCTTGCAGTTGCCGCCAGCCTCAGCAGCCAGATCCACAATCACCGAGCCGGGTTTCATACTGCTGACGACCTCTGGCTTGATCAGCTCAGGAGCAGGCTTGCCGGGAATCAATGCGGTCGTGATGACGATGTCCGCCGCCGCCGCGTGCTTGGCCACCAGCTCGCCTTGCCGACGTTTGTAATCCTCGGACATCTCCTTGGCGTACACGCCATCATTGGCTTTTTTCTCCTCATCGCTCATCGGTACTTCCACAAATTTCGCACCGAGCGATTCCACTTGCTCTTTGGTCGATGGCCGCACATCAAATGCTTCGACCACCGCCCCCAGCCGTTTCGCAGTGGCAATGGCCTGCAGACCGGCAACACCCACACCCAGAATCAACACCCGCGCAGGTTTGACCGTCCCAGCGGCGGTCATCAACATCGGCATGAATTTGGGGTAGTACTGGGTGGCCAGCAACACCGCCTTGTAACCGGCAATATTGGCCTGAGAGGACAGCACATCCATCGACTGGGCACGGGTGATACGAGGCAACAGCTCCATGGCGAAACAATTGAGCTGCCGCGAGGCCAGGTCTGGCAGAGTGGTGTTGTGATGCACCCCGAACAGGCTGATGACCGCCGCCCCGGGTTTGATCAGTGGGATTTCGTCGATTTGTGGCGCACGCACCTTGAAAATGATGTCGCTGGCGAAGGCCTCGTCACCATTGACGATCCTGGCGCCCACAGTGCTGTAGGCCTCGTCGGTAATCGCGGACAACTTGCCCGCCCCGGCTTGCACGACCACGGTCTGCCCAAGCCCGATCAGCTTCTTGACGGTTTCCGGAGTCGCCGCCACCCGTGTCTCGCCGGGCAGGGTCTCCGCAGGGATTCCTATTTGCATGATTGTTGTCTACCTGTTGTCACTCGACTCGTGGGCAGCTGACAGCCTGGCTGGGAGCCAGTCAGACCATCGGATTGCCCGCTGCGTTGCTGATTCGGTACGCCACCTCGAAGGCACAAGCGAAATCACGAATCCTGAAAGCTAAAAAGTAAACCTGTCGTGTTGCCGCATGATGTATGCGGTACTGCTGATTGCTGACGGGGGCTGGATTGCGTGGTAGCGCGGGCCGTCGTCAGCGACTGGGATCTGCCAGCCGACACCCCTTGTGGTGTAGTCGGCAAGGCCGTGCGATTGACGCTGGACAGTGCCGCTTACACACCGGAATGTGCGGTTTGTATCTTGATGGAATAGCGCGTTGCCAAATGGTTGATTGGCAACCGATCAAACGCTCGTATGAAACGCCTGATCGGAGTGTGTGATAGAAGCGAACAGCTTGTCAAGCGAGTTTGACACATTCGGCTGACCACCAGTCAATGCGGGGTTTCCCGAGATTGCTGCGGCGCAGCATCCATTGCGGGATTCGCGTAATTCCGCATGTTTTCATGAAGTTCCCGGACAGGGGCCAACCCGCCCACCAAACTGACCCATCGTTGATGAGGACGAGCGATCTTCACCAACAACCGCAGCGCGGCCATCGTAAACTGACATGGCGCAATCCGGTAGGTATGCGCTAAAGTCCTGCCTTTTCCCTTTGGACGGGTGTGGTATCAATGGATGAGTTGAATCTGCTTTCGCTGGTATTCCTGGTGGCCATGGCATTCATTGCCGGCCTGGTGGATGCCGCAGTGGGCGGCGGCGGGTTGATCCAGACGCCAGCGCTGTTCAGCGCATTGCCACATCACATGCCTGCCACACTGTTTGGCACCAACAAGCTGTCATCGATTTTTGGTACGGCATCGGCGGCGTTCCGTTACGCCAGAACTGTACGCATCCATTGGCCAGTGGCACTGCCTGCGGCCATTGCAGCGTTGGTGGCTTCTTTCATTGGCGCAAGGCTTGTGGCTTGGCTGCCCGTGCAATATGTCAAGCCGCTGGTGCTGGTGATGCTGGTTCTGATTGCGCTGTATACCATGAAGAAAAAAGATCTTGGGAATGTTCATGCGCCCAAGCATTCAAAAACCATGGAGCGTTGGTTGGCGGTGGCAACAGGTATAGTGATTGGATTCTATGATGGTTTTTTTGGCCCTGGCACGGGTAGTTTCCTGACCTTTGCATTCGTCCGTTTCTTCGGTTTCGATTTCCTACGTGCCGCTGCAACGACCAAGGTAGTCAATTGCGCTACCAATCTGGCCGCATTGGCCTATTTCATTCCCTCAGGCAATGTGTTGTTCGCCGTCGGCATTCCGATGGCCATCGCCAATATAGCTGGGGCGCAGGTCGGCACCCATGTGGCCATGAAAGGTGGCACCCAATTGGTACGTAAACTTTTTCTGGTGCTGTGCTGGGTGTTGATTGCCAAGTTCGCGTGGGATATGGTGCGTCAATTCCAATTTGAACAGGTCATACCATGAGCGTCGATCAGTTTCTCCAGCATATTCGCCATAACGACAGCTATTGCCTGCCGGACGATTGGATGCAAGGCCGTACTGTGTATGGCGGAATTGCAGCCTCGCTGCTATTGGAAGTGCTATTGAAAATCGTGCCAGCGGATCGCCAGCCGCGCACACTGACAGCATCTTTCATTGGCCCTGCAGTGCCAGGGCCCGTCACCGTCAGGACAGAGCTGTATCGTTCAGGGAAGTATGTGACACAGGCCCAGGCTTGGCTTGAACAGAACGGCGAGGTCGTTACCACTTTGCTGGTGGGCTTTGGCGCGGCGCGTGATTCTGTATTGCAGAAGGCGGCAGCACAACCGCCGCAGATGCCGTCATCGCAGAGCCTGACCGACATGCCATTCATTCCAGGGGTGATGCCGGAATTTGTCAAACATCTGCAGTTCCGCTGGGCATTGGATGAAGCGCCTTTTTCCGGCAAGGGCAGTGGCCACATCGGTGGCTGGCAGCGCCTGCGAGAGTCCGGCGACAGCTTCGGGCCCGCCCATATATTGATGCTGCTTGACGCATGGCCGGTTGCAGCGCTGCCATTGTTCCCCAAGCCGGCGCCATTCAGCACATTGAATTGGACGGTTGAATTCCTGTGTGACTGGCCCATCCAGACACCGGCGGAGGGCTGGTGGCAGTTCCATGATCACACAGACTTCATCGGAGAAGGCTATGCCCACACTCAAGCACAGCTATGGTCGCCAGCTGGGCTGCCGGTGGCCTTGAGTCGCCAGACTGTATCGATTTTCCTGTAAAACCCGCTACGTTCCTCACCGTATCGCACTGTGGAACCATGTCGTGGTATACAAGTCTGATCCGCCTTGCAGATAGTTTGGATCGATACCATAAGCGCGTACAATCGCGCGCAATTTAATAATCTGCTCAGAATTGGTAAAAACATGAAACGTGTCGAACTTGAAAAGCATCGTGGTCTGAAAATCAATGATCGATTGGCAAAATCGGTGGTACCTGATCGATTTGGCAATGGCGTGACCACCATGGTGGATCGCCGTGAGCAACGCCGTCTTGATCAAGCAGCGGGCCTGGTCCCCTTTGCCGTCAAGTTGCCTGTCGAGCTGGTCAAGCAATTGCAGACACTGGCCGCCACCAAACAGATCCCCCTTCATGAGCTGGTCGCCAACCTGTTGAATAAGCAGTTGAGCGACGAGGCTGAGTGATGGCGGGTCTTTTTGAATGTCGCTTTGCTGAGGCTCAAGGGGACGGTCGATCAGTCATCGTAAGAGGACAGGTCAAATCCGGCAGGCTGGCCGATGGGTTACAGCTACAGATCGTTCTCAATAGCGGGTTTGCCGTGCAGCTCCCGATCTCCGCGATTCAGGGAGATGACCTGTTGGTGGTGGATTGCGACGACCAGGAAGGGGTGGACATGTTCATGGATCTTGCCATCGCCGGTGAATGCTTCGAGCTGGTCAAAGAGGCAGGTTGACGAGTCTGCCTGGTCTGGCCACTTCCAGTCCAGCCCATCCGCCTGCATGGTGCGAAATCACCAGCGATATCTGTCCTGTCGGGCACCCAATGGGACAACGAATCGCCACAAGCTCTGCCCTGACACATGGTATTTACGCTCAAAAGGGGTCAGAAAGCTTTCGGGCCACCATTGCTCGATATGGCCTTGCAAACCCGTCAGCAGATTGGTGGCCTGCGACAGCTCCTCTATATATATCTTCCAGTTACTTCGGCATTCCAGCGTGCCGCCCAGGCTCAACAAGGTCGGCCACACCGGGTGGCCATGCCAGCGGCGGCCCAGGTGCTCGGCCTTGGGCCATGGGTTCTGATACAGCAGGTAATGGCGGGCCAAGGGCAGGGCCGCTTCCTCCCATAAGCGCCAGAAATCGACCAGATCCGCACGGACACAGGTGAAGTTATCTGGCAGCACCTCCCCCATTTCGGTCTTTTGGCGGGCAATCCGATCTGCCGATTGATCAACCCCGATCACCCAATGATCTGGAAATGCCCGCGCCAACTGAATGGTTGACCAACCTACTCCGCAGCCCGCATCCAATATGAGCGGGGCCTGATGATCCCACCCGGCCAGGCTGTCGCGGAAGGCCTGCCGATTGAAGTCGGTGATGGGTTTCAGGAAACGGTGCTGCGCGTGGCGTAGCACCTGATCAGTCAATTTCTCATGCGGGCCAGTCTGATTGCTGGTAACAGGGCGGGAAAGTTGTTGCATCGTCTTTGAGCTCGAAAATCCGCTCACATTTTAGGCTCTGTCGGCAGGGTTTCATAGCACTCATCCGGCCCAACCAAGGGGCACCGCCCAACTGCTTTCTGCCGATCATAGCCGCACAAGCAGTGGCCTGTCAGATGACATCGATATGATTCAGCCTGGGTTCAGTATGCAAGCGCCATACTCCGCCCAGATAGCAACGCCACGGCAAGGTTTGTGGCTGGTTTCGCCGAGGAGGACATGATGCAGTTCATCAAATTCAGCTTGATCGGGTTGGGAATGGTCATGGCGCTGGGCACGCCCAGTGCGCATGCAGACCAATTTGATGGCAGGGCGGTGCTGGGCGCCACCTTGGGCGGAGCCATAGGCGCGGCGATCGGTGACCGGGTGGATGGCCGTCAAGGTGCAATCGTTGGCGCCGCAATCGGCGGGGCCACTGGTGCGGCAATCGGCTCACAGGAGACCCGCCGCCGTGAGGTGATCCGTGAACGTGAAGTGATCTATGTCGATCGACCTGTCCACCACTATTACCCACAGCCTCGTGAGCGTGTGGTGGTCGTGCAGGAGCCTACCCGAAACGTCTGGCTGGTCGATGATCGTGGCCGCCCCTATGACGATCGCGTCTATTACAGCCAACCAGGCTGCAGGCATGGCCATGGTCATGGCAGAGGTCACTGGAAACATCATCGACATGATTGGGATGACTGATATACCCAATCATGTGGATTCCTGAAAACAGGTTTGTCCGCCTGGGTAGATTGCATCACAAGTCCGCAGTGATGTGATTTGCCGAATGGGCCCGGCGCGTTTTTGTCTCCGTCCACAGTTTGGCAGCCTTAAGCTGGTTGTGGATTTGCGCCGGTTGCTTCCTCCCATTTTGGGCCGGCTCATGCCGGCCTTTTTCTTGTGACGATCACACGATCTTGAAAAAATGCACGGTGCGCTTCAAGCGCTCTGCCAAGTCTCGCAGCGCATCAGCAGAGACAACGGTGTGCTGTACGACGGTGGTATTGTCGTCCGCCATGCTGGCAATGGTGTTGATATGTTGAGCAACCGTCGCGCTGGCGGTATGTTGCTCGTGTAAAGTATCCACCACGTTCGAGATCATTTGCGCAGACCGGGACGAAATCGCCCGAATGGCCGCAATCGCCTCTCCAGCCTTGGCTGCCTGGGCCACACCCTGGTTCACCTCCTCAACGCCATGTCCCATGCAATCGGAAACCTGTTTGGTTCCCTGCTGGATTTCACCGACCATCCGTTTGATATCGGTGGTGGCCAGGGTGGTCCGTTCGGCCAATTTACGCACTTCATCTGCAACCACTGCAAACCCCCTACCCGCTTCACCAGCGCGGGCGGCCTCAATGGCGGCATTGAGCGCCAACAGATTGGTCTGATCTGCCACTTCGCGAATGATGCTGACCATGCCATTGATCTGCTGCGCCTGCCCACTCAAGGCCATGATGGCCTGGTTGACCTGATTGACCTGACCAGCCACGGCCTGCATGGTGGTCACCGTGCTATTGATCACTTGATCTCCGGTCAGGGACGCCTCCACCACCTCTTGGCTGAGGGTGCGCACCTGGCCCGAGAACGCCGCACTTTCCGCGCTGCGCGTTGCCAGCTGCTGCGTTGCCTGTGAGACGGTGGCGGCAGATTCACGCTGGTTTTGCGATGTAGTGGCAATCTGCTGGGTTGCAGTAAGCAGCTGATCTGCAGAGTCAGATAAATGGTCGCTGGCCGACAACGTTTGGTTGACCACCTCCACCAGCCGATGTTGCATGCACTGCATGCTGGCCAAAAGACTGGTCTGGTCGTGAGGTTGCACATGGATCGGGGTGTGCAGCTTACCCGCAGTAATGTCACTGACGATGGCAACCGCATAGGCTGGCTCGCCGCCCAGCTGGCCGAGCAAAGCCCGATATAGGGTGTAGAACAGAATCAAGGTGAAGAGGCTGGCCAGCATGCCAACACCCACATTGAAATTACGTTCCCACTTCAGCCGATTGATACGCTCCTCCAGCAGCGAATCCAGCGCCTGGTGGGTCAAGGTGGCCAGCTGCAAGGTCTGCTCTTGCAGCACGACCAAGCCACTCTGTAGTTGTTTCGGGTCCGCATTGACCAGCTCGCCGAGCACGCCAGCCTGGATGGCTTCATTCTGCGCGCTCTGCTGAGCGCTGATCTTCTCCAATCGCCCGGCGAAGCGGCTGCTCAGTGCTTTGTTATAGACCAGCACCTTTCCCAGGTTGGTGCTGAGTGTGTCCAACGAATTTGCAATCAAGGGTTTAAGCTCGATCAGGCGGATGCGCACAGCGGGCGTCAGGTTTTTCGCAGCAATGGCCATACCAGCCAGTTTGACTTGCTCTGCAGATTGCGCGATCAAGGCAGGCAGCCTGCTGCACACATTGTCCATCAGGTAGTAGGAATCGATATCCGGGTCTAGGGTGAGATTGGACTGATCGCAAGCCGTCCCCATCAGTGCCACTGCCTGATTGACCGGCTCGCCCTCAGCTGCCTTGCCTGGCCAGCTGGCTTGCAAGGCATTGAACTGGGTGGTGGTCTTCAATCCACCACCCAGCTGTCGATCCAGCTGCTGAAGTTGGTTGATACCCTGCGTGGCCTCTGCCTTTGCAGAGGAATGCTCAGGCAACTGGGCGTTGGCCAGATCCAATATCAGCTTTGGCAAGGTCACAATGTAGGCGGTGCCGACCCGCTCAGTCAGCGAAAAGTCGATATTGGTTTGCGCTGCGTGATACAGCGAAACAGTGATATACGATGTCGAGAACAGAATGAATGAGCCAACCAGTGTAAAGGTTCGGGATAATGGTTGTTTGCTCAACCACGTTTGCAGAAAGCGCACATTGGTCTCCTTGCATGATCTGGCGTGCTGCCATTTCAACTTCAAGCTGTTCGATTCCAAGCAACGGCAATCAACTGTATGGCGAGCCATCGCCGCTGGACGACCTATGGAGCCGGTGAGCAATGAGTGGCCGCCAGTGCAATGCGCATCTTTCACCATCCCGCACAAAGGCATGGAAACCCACCACACTCTTCAATCCATCGCGCCTGGGCCAGGTGCACTCAATGCAGTGAACTTTCTCCTTTGGCAATTTGGTATAGCATGGTGAACCCAAGCAGATCAAACCAAGCCATGAAACTCTGCCAGCAAAGTCCAGTCATACCTGAAGGCCCAGAGCGGTGGCTTCCTTACTGAATGCGGGTTCACGTCATTGTCGCAGGGGGCTTTGCACATACATGACCACGGAAACGATTTCAAATGAACCGGCAGTGGTCAGCCAGCTGAGCGCCATGCATAGGAACTGGAATGCAGTGCGGCCCCCGCACCCAGTCCGGCTACACGGCCATGCAGCAAGCACTTCATTGATTGGATCGGCATTTCGAATGATTGGGATGGTTTGGTTGCCCATTGGCAAGGCCTGGTTTGACGGCTTCCCGTCAGGTCAACACAATGTTGGCTTGATGGTTTTACGTGGAATGAAGCGTGCAACAGGTTATCGGTTGCTTCCGCTATAATTCTTTTTTTCTGCTTCGGCACTTACATTCAAACGTTGTCCATGAACGCATTCCAGAAAGTAGTCCTGGCATTTGCCTGCCTGGCGGGCGCTGCCAATATTGCCAGTGCGAATACCTTGTTGATTCCGCCGGTTCCCGAAATCGCCGCCAAAGCCTACCTGCTGACTGATTATTATAGTGGGCAGACCTTGGCATCCCTAGATGAGACCAAGCGGATCGAGCCTGCGAGCCTGACCAAGCTGATGACCGCCTATCTGACCTTCAAAGCGATCAAGCAAGGCTCGCTCAAGCTCGATCAAGTCGTGCCGGTTTCCAATGCGGCATACAAGAAAGAGGGGTCGGTGATGTTCATCGACCCGAAAATCCCCGTGACCGTGAATGAATTGATCCACGGCATGATCATCCAATCCGGGAATGATGCCTGCATTGCGCTTTCTGAAGCCATTGCTGGCAGTGAGGACGTATTTGCGCAGCTGATGAACAAAGAAGCGCAACGGCTTGGCATGGCCAATACCCATTTCATGAATTCGACCGGCCTGCCCCATCCAGAGCATTACACCACGGCACGTGATCTGGGTATCCTGGCCCGAGCCATCATTCATGACTTCCCAGAGTTCTATCCGATCTATTCCCAGAAGGAATACACCTACAACAAGATCAAGCAGCCGAACCGCAATCTGTTGTTGTGGCGTGATCCAAACGTCGATGGCATGAAGACAGGGCACACCGACAGCGCGGGCTTTTGCCTGATTGCGTCCGCCAAACGGGATGGTCGTCGGGTGATTTCGGTGGTGCTGGGTGCGGCCAACGAAAATGTCCGGGCCACCGAGTCAGCCAAACTGTTGAATTGGGGGCTGCAATTCTACGAAACACCCAAGCTGTATGCCGCCAATCAGCCTCTACAACAGATTCAAGTGTGGAAGGGTGAAACAGAAAAGGTCGGCGTGGGCTTCCGAGGTGACCTGTATATGTCACTGCCCAAGGGCGCGGCAAGCCGTATCAAAGCGACCATCACCACCCAGCAACCGCTGGTTGCGCCGTTATCAGCTGGGCAACGTGTCGGCAAGATCTCGCTGACACTCGATGGCAAAACCATCGGGGAATATCCTGTTGTGGCATTGAGCAACGTACCACAAGCAGGATTTGTCGGTCGGACTTGGGACAGCCTTCGGCTGATGTTCAAGTAACCCAATCTGCCACACTGCCCCGTGCGACGCAGGCACGGGGCATTTGTTTTTCATGGGCAGATGCGACAGGACATTCCTTCGGTGATGCTGGTACGGCGGCATTTGCCGTGACGCTGGTTGGCATGATGGTCGGTAGTGGTCAGAACCCGCAAGGGGGCTGCTTTCGCAGTGTTCCATGCCAACAGCTGAATGTATTTGTCTGCACAGCATATAAGTAAATACCAATTTTTACCGCTAAAATAGCGGTCTATATCCTACTCCTGCAAAGGTATCCACCATGCCTGCTCCAGAGCCGTTCAATCCCTATGCCGCGCCCACGGCGCAAGTCCAGCACGGTACGCCTGCGGTGGAACAGCAGCTCGCCTCACTCAGCAAACGATTCGCTGGCGCACTGATTGACGGTGTGATCATGATGATCGTGGTCTGGGGTGCCATATTTGCCATGGTTGGCGTGACACCCGCTGATGCCGAGAGCCTGCCTTTTGCCACCATGCTGATGTTCGGCGCACTGGGCTTTGTGGTCTACATCGGCATCAACGGTTATTTTTTGCATCGCGACGGGCAAAGCCTAGGTAAAAAATTCGTCGGAACCCGCATCGTGCGCACCAATGGCGAGCGGATTCCGTTATCGCGCATCATTCTGCTGCGCATATTGCCGATCCAGTTATTAGGGTTGATCCCGTTTGCGGGTAGCCTGGTCAGCTTGGTCGATTCGGTATTCATTTTCAGCAAATCACGTCAGACACTGCATGACCGCATTGCCGACACCAAGGTCATCACGATCTGACAACCGCTCACAAGGGCAACCCCCTATGATTTATCTCAATGGGCAATGGCAGTCTGTCGAGACTGCACAAATCGCAGTGTTGGATCGCGGTTTTTTGTTTGGGGATGGTATCTACGAGGTCATTCCAGTCTATTCGCGCCACCCTTTCCGTCTGGATGAGCACCTGGGCCGCCTGGAAGCAAGCTTGGCCTCTGTGAGGCTGACCAACCCGCACCCGCGTGAGACATGGCGGGAATTGGTGCTGGAGGCCATCTCCCGACATTCGTTCGATGACCAGTCCGTGTATTTACAAGTGACGCGCGGTGCAGGGCCCAATCGGGACTTCCCATTCCCCACCAGTGCTCAGCCCAGCGTCTTCATCTATCCCATGCCACTGACGACGCCAAGCGCCGAGACCAAGGCAAAAGGCGTCAGCGCCATCACCAAAGCAGATATCCGCTGGCTGCGCTGCGATATCAAAGCCATTGCCTTACTGGCCAATGTCTTGTTGCGTAACGAAGCCCTTGCTGCGGGCTGTGCGGAATCCGTATTGCTGCGGGATGGCATGCTGACTGAGGGCGCTGCCAGCAATATTTTCGTCGTCAAGGATGGCTTGCTTCTGGCACCGCCCAAGTCACATCTGATGCTATCTGGCATCACCTATGACCTGGTGTTGGAGCTGGCCAAGCAACATGGCGTACCACATGAGATCCGCCCTGTCAGCGAGGCAGAAATCCGCACTGCGGACGAATTATGGATGACCTCATCCACCAAGGAAGTATTGGCCATCACCACATTGGATGGTTTCCCGGTCGGCACTGGTCGGCCAGGGCCGATGAATGCGCAAATGGATGCGTATTATCAGACCTACAAAGACTCTGTTTTAAGGCAAGGAGGCGACACATGAGTCAGCAACAGGAAACCCTGATTGAGTTTCCCTGTCGGTTTCCAATCAAGGTCATGGGTGTGCGCACCGAAGATTTTGCTCAGATCATCCACGATATCACTTTGCAGCATGCCCCTGATTTCACCGCATCAGATCTTGAGATGAGGGTTAGCAAGAATGGCAACTATCTGTCTGTGACCGTTACCATTAACGCCGTATCAAAACAGCAGCTCGATACCCTTTATCTGGCCTTTACCGGCCACCCGGCTGTCAAGGTGGTGTTCTGAGTACTTTGCCGTTCATCAGGCCAGCCACCCCCGCTGACGCAACAACGTTCAGCGAAGTGGCACAGGCTGCGAAAGCACATTGGGGCTACCCACAGCAATGGCTGCATGTCTGGCGCCCCCAGCTGACCATCAGCGCCGCGCAGATCACGCAAGACTGCTACCACGCGTTGCAACTGGGTGATCAGGTCATCGGCTTGGTTGGCATCTGTTTTGCCCATGGACAAGCCAACTTGGTCGATTGCTGGATTCTGCCGGCCTATATGGGCAAAGGTTGGGGACGGTTGCTGATTCGCGCGGCAGCTCAAAGCGTGCAAGCGCGTGGGCTGACGCACGTTCTGATTGAATCAGACCCCTATGCACGTGGCTTTTATGAGCATCTGGGTGCAACACTGCTGGGTTGGGTGGATCGCCCCGTATTGGGCGTGGATCGTAAATTACCTTTGTTGAGCCTTGATCTCAGCAAATTTGAAAAAGAGTCGAATCAATGACCTGGCTAGTCAAGCACCTGGGGTTGGCTCCATATGAGCCGACAGTGGCCGCCATGGAAACCCTGACCCTGAGCCGTCAACCCGATACGGAAGACGAGCTATGGCTGTTACAGCATCCGCCAACCTACACACTGGGCTTGGCGGGCAAACCTGAACACTTGCTTCAAACCACAGACATTCCCGTGATCCGCACCGAACGAGGCGGGCAAATCACCTATCACGGGCCAGGCCAGCTGGTCGGTTATCTACTGTTGGATGTCCGCAGGCTGGGCTATGGCGTACGCGAGCTGGTAAGGCGGATGGAGCAATCGATCATCGACCTGCTCGCCGACCAAGGTATCAGCGCCTATGGCCGCGAAGATGCGCCGGGCGTCTATGTGGCGGGGGCAAAAATTGCCTCTTTGGGATTACGGATCAAAAACGGTTGTTGCTACCACGGCCTGGCGCTGAATGTAGACATGGATCTGACTCCCTTCAACTGGATTAATCCATGCGGCTATGCCAACATGCCGATCTCCCAATTGAAAGACTTGGGGATTTCACTCCCCATTGATGAGGTGGCCCAACAGTTGGCGCGCCATCTCGAACGTAATATCGTGCTGAACGCACAGGAACCGCGATGACCGACCAGACTGAAAAAGTAAAACTGAAGGGCGCCGACAAAACAGCGCGCATCCCCATCAAAATCGTCCCACTTGAGCAGCGACTGCCCAAGCCGGACTGGATTCGCGTCCGGTCACCATCCAGCACGCGCTTTCATGAAATCAAACAGATCCTGCGTGATCAAAAACTCCACACGGTGTGTGAAGAGGCCAGCTGCCCGAACATCGGTGAATGCTTCGGCAAGGGCACCGCAACATTCATGATCATGGGCGACATCTGTACCCGGCGTTGCCCATTCTGTGACGTGGGCCACGGTCGCCCACAGCCATTGGACCAAGACGAACCGCTGCACTTGGCCCAGACCATTGCCGCGCTGAAGCTCAATTACGTCGTGATCACCTCAGTTGATCGTGACGACCTACGTGATGGTGGCGCACAACACTTTGTCGATTGCATCAGCAAAACACGAGAACTCAGCCCGAAGACAACCATCGAAGTGCTTGTGCCCGACTTCCGTGGGCGTCTTGACACTGCCCTCGACATTTTCGGCAACGGCCTGCCAGACGTCATGAACCACAACCTGGAAACCGTGCCGCGCCTATATAAAGCAGCCCGCCCCGGCTCAGACTACGCGCACTCGCTGAAACTGTTGCAGGAATTCAAGGCCCGCTACCCTGGTATCCCAACCAAATCCGGCATCATGGTTGGTTTAGGAGAAGAGGACGACGAAATTCTGCAGGTGATGCGGGACATGCGTGCGCACGACATCGATATGCTCACCTTGGGACAGTATCTGCAACCATCAAACGGTCACCTGCCGGTTTTACGGTATATGCACCCTGATCGGTTCAAATGGTTCGAAGAGCAAGCCTATGCCATGGGCTTCAAACATGCGGCAGTCGGTGCGATGGTCCGCAGTAGCTACCATGCTGACCAGCAGGCACATCAAGCTGGCGTGGGTGACACTTCCAACGCTAAAGGCGACTGAACAACGTCAATTTGTACACCCTACACCGCCAAACGGGGTGGAGCGGTGAATGCAAAGGGCAATTCCAGGATCAAGGAATTGCCCGGCGATGGTCGCACTTGAAGAGCAGGCAAATCTGACGGCAAAGCCTGCAATCCTTTGATATATATGGATTTTTTCCATTCAGGCGTTTGCCGCGAAATGTATGCCTGCTGACCGACAAACAGGTCGTTCGGCACGCCATCATGCCCTGATTGGGTGATTTGTCAGCCTGTGCAGATGCTGGAAATGATGGATTGTGCGCCCTACCCTCTGGGGCGACCTGCTTACGCAGGCCGCCAGCTTGGGTCTGAGGCCATCCATCAGGCTGCGATGATGACGCGGATGGCTTCCAGCCGCAATTGTGCGTTATCAATGGCGGTCTGTAGCTGTTGCTTCTCTTGTTGTAGATAATCGATTTCGATCTGAGGTACGCTTGGGTTGACTGCTCTGAGCGCTTTCATCCGGGCGATTTCACCCTCCTGGGCATGATTCAGCAAGGCTGTGGCCTGCTTGATCAGCTTTGGCAGCTCTGCTTCTGCTTTGCGTTCGCCCATTTCCAGAATCTGACGGATCTGTGCTTGTTGCAGGCGCAGGATTTCGTTGATCACCTTACGTTCAACGCCAACACGTTCGCAGCCACGCAGTCGGATATCCAGCTCCATCTCACGCCCTGTCGAGTCGGTGACATGGCGCAGCAGCATTGGCGGCAGGAAACGGCCTGCCCGCAGGTGCTTGGGTGCGGCACATTGCACGGTATGCAGGGTTTCGACCAAGACCGTACCGGCTTTGATCTTGGGCGACTGGATCACGCTGACGACGGCATTGCCGTGCTGGCTCTCCCGCATCCAATCCAGTGCGGCCCTGACCATGGGGTGTTCCCAGGTCAAGAATTGGACATCTTCGCGTGACAACGCGGTGTCCCGATCAAAGGTCACCAGTGTGCCTTCGTCTTCCAGTGTCGGCAGGTGGGGGATCAACATGTTTTCGCCGGGTTCCAGCTTCAATACATGTCGTGAGTGTTCTTCCACATCCACCCCGATCGCGCCGAAGAAGGTCTCCATGAACGCATCGAGATGGCTCATGTCTTCCTCTTCCTGAATCCGCTCACACAGTTGATCGGCATCGGGCTGGCGGCAGGAATTCAGCTCCAGCAGGCGATCACGCCCTTGTTCCAGCTCTGAGGTTAGGTGCTGATTCAGCTTCTGGCTTTGCTCGATCAATTTGTCGATGGCATCCGTGCGAGTAGGTTCGAACAGAGCTGCCAGCAGCTTCTCCTCTACCACTTCGTATAGGGTATGGCCAGCCGGGCAGGTGGTGCGCAGCGCGTCGATCCCTTCGTGCATCCACCGTAGCAGTGCGTGCTGTGCTGTGTGCTCAAAATAGGGGACGTGCAGATTGATGGTTTCGGTCTGACCGATCCGATCCAGACGGCCAATCCGTTGCTCCAACAGATCGGGCGATAGGGGGATGTCGAACAGCACCAGATGATGTGCGAATTGGAAATTACGGCCCTCAGAGCCGATTTCCGAGCAGATCAAGGCCTGTGCACCCTCAACCGGGTCGGCAAAATAGGCCGACGCACGGTCACGATTGGTCAGGCTCATGCCTTCATGGAAGACCGAGGTACGCAAGCCTTCCAGTCGCAGCTTTTCTTCCAGGTCAATTGCCGTCAGTGCGCGATGACAGATGATCAACACCTTCTGCCCACGTAATGTGTCCTTGAGTAGCTTGACCAGCCAATTCACTCGGGGGTCGAATTTCAGCCAATCCTCATCAGCCAGCATTTCCGGGTAGAGCAACGGGTTGATTTCTTCCAGCTCGACAAAACCCAGCTCGTATTTGATCGGCAGCGTCATCGGGTAGGTATGCACTGCACGGCCCGGAAAGCCAGTCACGGTGGCACGGGTGTTGCGGAACAGCAACCGACCCGTACCATGACGGTCGATGAGGTTGCGCAATACGGTGTCCCGGGCCTGGGCGCGCTCTTCATCAGGCAACATCGGGTCAGCCAATTTATCGATCAGCGGCAGCTGGTCTTCATCGACAAAGTCAGCCAACTGACTGTGCCACTCTGCGGGCAACAGCTCATGATCGAGGATGGCTTGAGCGGCCTCGGCCAGTGGTACAAAATTGGCTTCTTCCTCCAGAAAGGCGGAGAAGTCATAAAAACGGTCTGGGTCCAGCAGCCGCAAACGGGCAAAGTGGCTGGCTTGCCCCAGCTGCTCCGGCGTGGCGGTCAGCAACAATACCGATGGTGTTTCATGGGCCAGTTTCTCGATGGCTGCATATTCTTTGCTGACATGATGCTCTTCCCATATCAGGTGATGCGCCTCATCGACGATCAACATATCCCAGCCCGCTGCCAAGGCTTGCTCCAGACGCTTGGGCTTTTTCGCCAGCAGGTTGATGGAAACCAGCACCAGGTTTTCCGCCGCAAAGGGGTTGTCATCGGTTTCGTCGAACTCGATGCAACGCTCTTCATCAAACAACGATACATGCAGGTTGAAACGGCGTAGCATTTCCACCAGCCATTGGTGCTGCAGGGCTTCTGGCACGGCAATCAGCACGCGGCTTACCCGCTCGGTCAGCAATTGTTGCGAGAGGATCAGCCCTGCTTCAATGGTCTTGCCCAGGCCGACTTCGTCCGCCAGCAGCACACGCGGCGCGGCACGATTGGCCACTTCACGGGCGATATACAGTTGGTGAGGGATCAGGCTGGTGCGTGGGCCACGCAGCCCCGTCAACGGTGATTGCTCCAGCTCGTGCAGGTGCTTCAGTGTTTCATAGCGTAGGTGAAACCACTTCTCGCGATCCAGCTGTCCGTTGAACAATCGCTGCTGCGGCTGGCTGAATTGCAGATAATGATCCAGATCACCTTCGGGCAGCTCCACTGGCTTACCGGCCCGGGTGCCGACATAGGTCAGCAACCCCGCCACCTCAGAGACATCCTGGATGCTGATCTTCCAGCCAAAGCGGGTGCTGACGGTGTCGCCCGCATTGAAACGGACGCGGGTCAGCGGGGCATTGTTACGGGCATAGACGCGCGTTTCGTCTGAGGCAGGAAAGCCGATTCTGACCAGACGGAAATCACATTCAATGACAACACCGAGACCCAGCTCGGTTTCGGTGTCGCTGATCCAGCGTTGACCGGGGACGAAGGTTTGCATGTTGGGCATGAGGAAAAGAATCTTGCGATGGTACTCAATCTGAGCGCTCTATTCATCAAAATGGGCCCACATGGCCAAAAATCAAGTCTGTTCAGCTGCTTGCATGATCAGACGATACCAAGTGGAAAGCCAGATTGATGACTGGAACACGATGGGAAAAATAGTGGCGTATTTTACACGGCATTGTTTGGGCAGGGTAACAATACATTGTGCAGGAGGACGTTAGTCGATAGCCACTTGCCAATCAGCGCCGGTACGATGTGCCAGGTGTCGGACCAGCCACCAAGGGGAAATGAGTGGAGAATCATCAAACACAGGAAAACAATCATCCATTGAATGATCCATGGCTGAGTCAGGCACGCCCGGATGCGCAGGGGCGGGTATTGTGGCTGACGGGGCTGTCCGGCGCGGGTAAAACATCGGTGGCAAATGCGTTGACACGCACCCTGGCGGAACGACGGATTTCCTCCACCGTGCTGGATGGGGACCTGATCCGCGCCCGGCTGAATCGTGACCTGGGGTTTTCTGCGGCAGATCGCACGGAAAACATCCGGCGGATTGCCGAGGTGGCGCGCTTGATGGCGAACGCCGGATTGGTGGTGGTGGTTGCGACGATCTCACCCTTCGCACGCGATCGGCAGTTGGCCAAAGCATTGATCCATCCCTGCCGATTTCACGAGATCTACATCAATACGCCGCTCAGCGTCTGCGAGCAACGCGATGTCAAAGGCCTCTATGCCCGGGCACGTGGGGGAGAGATTGCACATTTCACCGGTATTGACAGCCCTTATGAACCGCCAGCGGCACCTGATCTCACAGTGGATTGTGGTGATTTACCAATCATGCAAGCCGTGCAGGTACTCATCGACTTCCTGCTGCTTCCTGATGTGGGCTGATCAAGTCAGTGACTGGTGGGCAGGCTGCATATTAATTTTTGGAATATAAAAATCATTATAAATAATTTTTAGTTATTTTCAGTGACTGGTAATGTATTTCCTCCCATATCATGATGATGCTTGGCCGCATCTGCTGAGGTAAATACATGCCCCCTGAACAGATCATCCGCCACCTCGAACAGCTCTATACCCAGCACTTCCTGCAATTCCCACCCTTCCGGTTGGAAGAAGGGCGAGTGGTAGGACGGTTTTTCAAATACCGGCTGACGAGTGTGTTTTATCCTGTGGTGTCCTTGATTGACCATGAAATTGTTGGCTGGCGGGCCATATTGCAATCCACACTGCCAGATGGGCAATGGGTCGATCCATCCAGACTGTTTGCACTGGCATTTGATAACAGCGGCTTGGTCAATCTGGATCGACTGGTGCGAACCCTGCATGTGGCCAATGCCTTACTACAACGCCTGGACGGCGCATTGTTTCTGGATGTACATCCTCGCTTGCTGGGCATTGTCAAAGATGATCATGGGCGTTTTTTTGAGCAGGTGTTGCAACAATTCGAAGTATCTGCCTCCCATATCGTGATCCATCTACCAAGCGGCACACAAAGCGATGCCACCTTGCTCGCCAAGTCCATTGCAAATTATCGGCAGCGGGGCTATCAGGTTGCGGCCAGTTCAGATCTACCGGCCTTGAGCAGGCTGGCATATTTTGCACCAGCCAACCGCCCCGAGCTGGTAACACTGACATTTGCGGGCACGGTTCCCCATGAGCTGGGTGCTTGGCGCAAGCAGGCCTCTTTATCAGGCATGGCCACTTTGGTGTGGCATGTGGACAGCCACCAGCAATTGGCCGCCGCTCATGAAGCCCGGGTGGATTTCGCAACCGGACAAGCCGTGAAGGCGGTTGCAACATATTGATACTTCAAGCATGTAATTCAGCGAAAGAGGATGGAAGATGGTAGCGGCAACCATTTTGATCGTACCGGGGCTATATGATTCAGGGCCGTTGCACTGGCAAACCCGCTGGGAGCAACGCCTGCCGCAGGTTGCAAGAGTGCGGCAACAGAGCTGGTCTGTACCGATCCAGGCGGATTGGGTTGCCACGCTGGCGGCCCAGCTGGCTGCCATTGATGGGCCGGTTGTGTTGGCGGCACATAGCCTGGGCTGTATCACTGCGGTGCATCTGGCCGCCGCACAGGGTGCAGGCCAAATCGTGGGTGCGCTGCTGGTCGCGCCAGCCGATGTCGAGCGTGACAATGCACCGCCGGTGATCCGGAATTTTGCGCCCATTCCCCGGGTGCCCCTGCCATTCACATCACTTGTGGTGGCGAGTGATGATGACCCATATTGCACCTTATCTCGCAGCCAAGCCTTTGCAAGTGACTGGGGGGCAAAGCTGATCACTTTACCGGGGGCGGGTCACATCAATGGCGACTCAGGCCTGGGGGAATGGGAAGATGGCTTGGTGCTATTGAATGAGCTGGTGCATGAGGCACAGGCAAGGATAGCAGCAGGATGAGCGGCCCACTTTCATATTCATATTTGATATAAACAATGCGTAAACCATTATTTATTGAATATAAGGCGCTTTGTTAGACTCTGCCTTCATTGATGAAACAGACTGGGAGATTGAAGATGTTGCGCTTGGCGTCACGACTGTTGTGTACATTGTCTTTGGGGGTGGCGGCCATGGCCAACGCGGGCGAGCCCCTGCTGAATGTTTCTTATGATGTGATGCGCGACTTCTACAAAGATCTGAACCCTGCCTTTCTGAAAAGCCATAAGGCCAAGCAAGGCGAAGAGCTGCAGATCCAGATGTCGCATGGCGGCTCGACCAAGCAGGCGCGAGCGGTGATCGATGGGCTGGCTGCCGACGTCATCACCATGAACATGGCGACCGATATCGACATCCTCGCGGAAAAGGGCAAACTGCTGCCAGACAATTGGGCCAGCCGTCTGCCCAATAATAGCGTGCCTTTCACCTCGGCCTCTGTATTCATTGTCCGCAAAGGCAATCCGAAGCAGATCAAGGATTGGAGTGATCTGGCCAAGGCAGGAACCCAAGTGGTGATCCCCAATCCGAAGCTATCCGGCAATGGCCGCTACACCTATCTGTCGGCCTGGGGCTATGCGCTGAAGCAGCCAGGTGGCACCGAGCAAAAGGCACGTGATTTTGTCGGCGGGCTGTTCAAGAACGTACCGGTGTTGGATTCGGGTGGTCGGGCGGCCACCACTACATTCATGCAGCGGCAGATTGGTGATGTACTGGTCACTTTTGAAAACGAAGCCGAGATGATTGCCCGTGAATTTGGCCGGGGGAATTTCGAAGTAGTCTATCCAACGGTTTCCATCCTGGTCGAACCACCTGTCGCGGTGGTGGACAAAGTGGTCGAGAAGAAAGGCACGCGCAAGGCAGCAGAGGCATATCTGACCTATCTGTGGAGCCCGGAGGCGCAGGAAATCGCCGCCCAGAACTACCTGCGCCCACGCAACCCTGATGTACTCAAGAAGTATGCAGCACAGTTCCCCAAGATCAGCCTCTTTACCGTAGACGATACATTCGGCGGCTGGAAGAAGGCACAGAAGCAACACTTTGACGATGGTGGTGTGTTCGACCAGATCTATCTGAAAAAGTAACCAAGTGGGGCGGTGTAGCGCCCTACTCCATTTCTGTCTGGAACCACCATGCAATTCAAGCAACATAGTGTGCTGCCAGGGTTTGGCATCGGGCTGGGCTACGCCATCTTCTGGCTATGTCTGATCGTGCTGATTCCGTTGTCAGCATTGATCCTCAAAACCGCCACCCTGACCTGGCCGCAATTCTGGGAGACGGTCACCGCACCTCGTGTACTGGCAGCCTACCGATTGACTTTCGGCGCATCGCTGATCGGGGCTGCCATCAATCTGACATTCGGCTTGCTGGTGGCATGGGTCTTGGTCAGGTATCGCTTCCCAGGCAAAAGACTGGTGGATGCTCTGGTCGATCTGCCCTTTGCCCTACCCACAGCTGTTGCAGGGATTGCGCTGACCACGATCTATGCACCGAACGGCTGGGTGGGGCAATATCTGGAGCCCCTGGGTCTTAAGGTGGCATTCACTCCCCTCGGCATCGTGGTTGCGCTGACCTTCATCGGCCTGCCATTTGTGGTCAGAACCGTGCAACCTGTATTGCAGGATCTGGAGACAGAGCTGGAAGAAGCCGCCAGCAGCCTCGGTGCCAGCCGCTGGCAGGTATTTCGCCGCGTCATCATGCCGACCATCTGGCCAGCACTGTTGACGGGTTTCACCCTGGCATTTGCCCGGGCCATCGGTGAATACGGTTCGGTGATCTTTATTGCAGGCAATATTCCCATGGTGTCTGAAATCACGCCGCTGATCATCATCTCCAAGCTTGAGCAATATGACTACACCGGCGCAACTGCCGTGGCAGTGGTGATGCTGGTGCTCAGTTTTGCGTTATTGCTGTTGATCAATCTCATGCAATGGTGGAGCACCCGCCGCACCGGAGGACGCCGCTGATGCAGACGAATACCGCACATCGTTCCGTGGTGACCACCGAAGCCCGCTGGGTGCAGTGGCTGCTGATCGGGCTGGCCATGGTGTTCCTGGCCATCTTTCTGGTGATGCCGCTGGCAGCCGTGTTTGTCGAAGCCCTGCGTAAAGGCTGGGGTGCCTATATCGCCGCGTTACAAGACCCAGATGCCTTATCCGCAGTGAAGCTGACCTTGGTGACCGCCTTGATCGCAGTACCGCTGAATCTGGTGTTCGGCATTGCAGCGGCCTGGGCCATCGCCAAGTTTGAATTCAAAGGCAAAAGCCTGCTGACCACCCTGATCGACCTGCCCTTTTCAGTCTCACCGGTGGTGGCAGGCCTGATCTATGTGCTGCTGTTCGGCGCGCAAGGCTGGTTGGGCCCTTGGTTGCAGCAGCACGATCTGAAGATCATTTTCGCCGTGCCTGGCATCGTGTTGGCAACCGTGTTCGTCACCTTCCCTTTCGTCGCGCGTGAGCTGATTCCGCTGATGCAGGCACAGGGCTCAGAGGAGGAACAAGCCGCAATGGTCTTGGGTGCTTCGGGTTTCCAGACCTTTTGGCGGGTTACGTTGCCGAACATCAAATGGGGCCTGTTGTACGGTGTGATCTTGTGCAATGCACGAGCCATGGGCGAGTTCGGTGCGGTCAGCGTGGTGTCTGGCCACATTCGCGGCCTGACCAATACCGTCCCCTTGCATGTCGAGATTCTTTATAACGAATACAACTTTGTAGCGGCATTTGCCTGTGCCTCGATCCTGGCGTTGTTGGCGCTGGTGACCCTGGGCCTGAAAACCTGGGTGGAGTGGAAAGCAGAGCGGGATGTGGCTGAAGCCAAGCGTATGGCTTACGACGAGTAATGGATTGAGGCATACCATGAGCATTGAAATCAAAGGCATCAACAAACAATTCGGCACTTTCACCGCACTCAACCATATCAATCTGGACATCCAGACCGGTGAATTACTGGCGTTACTCGGGCCATCTGGCTGTGGCAAGACCACCCTGTTACGCATCATTGCGGGCCTGGAGACACCCGACAGTGGCCAGATCCTCTTTCATGGCGAGGACACGACCGACACCCATGTCAGAGAGCGGCAGGTAGGGTTTGTCTTCCAGCACTATGCACTGTTTCGACACATGACTGTGTTCGAGAACGTTGCATTCGGCCTGCGGGTGCGGCCACGCAAAACCCGTCCCAGCGAAGCCGAAATCAAGCGCAAGGTGCACGAGCTGCTGGGCCTGGTACAGCTGGATTGGCTGGCGGATCGCTACCCAGCCCAGTTGTCAGGTGGACAGCGCCAACGCATCGCCCTCGCTCGTGCATTGGCGGTCGAGCCCAAAGTGCTGTTGCTGGATGAGCCTTTCGGGGCGCTGGACACCAAAGTACGTAAAGAACTACGCCGCTGGTTGCGCCGCTTGCACGACGAAATGCACATCACCTCCGTGTTCGTCACCCACGACCAGGAAGAGGCACTGGAGGTCGCTGACCGTGTAGTGGTGATGAATAAAGGCAAGATCGAACAGATCGGCAGCCCAGACACCGTGTATGACCAGCCGGCCAGCCAGTTTGTCTATCAATTCCTCGGCAATGTGAACCTATTCCATAGCCGTGTACAAGCCGGGTTTGCCGAGATTGGCGAAGCACGCTGGCCCGCACCGGACACCCATGATGGTCAGGCGGTGGCTTTTGTCAGGCCGCATGACATCGATATCGATCGAACACAGGTTGGCAATGCTTTGCCAGTGGTGATCAACCATATACGGGCCATTGGGCCGATGGTGCGGCTGGAGATGACCTTGCAGGACACCCAGGAGATCGTCGAAGCCGAAATGCCCAGAGACGCCTACGCAGGGCGCCAATTCAAGGAAGGCGAACGGGTGTTCATCCGCCCTCGCCAGGCCAAGGTGTTCGCAAAGGAGGACTACGCAATTTAAGCCACGCGGGGCGGACAATCTGCTGATGGATGGGATGATAGGTCTGTTGAGACGGTTTCGCAGGTGGGGCCACTTTGACAGCAACTCAAGTAGCGGTATTGCAATGCTTGGTCAATCTGGCTTCAATACCCTGGGTCGGCAACTTTGCCGGGCTTTGTTGGTCGCATATTGGAATGATCCCGCCATGTCGCCGGAAGGTGCCACACAGCACGTCAGGAACATGGTGAGAGATCGATATAGGCACCGCCCATCTTGTCTTGTCCGAATGGCCTAGGTTCTCCGCCATCGCCGTCCTGATCGGCCAATGTGGGTCATGGTGCTCAATTACGAGGAGCGCACCATGCATCAAGCACCACCCCTGTTTCAAGTCCATCCAGACCGGCACCACGTCTGGCCAATCATCCGGTTGCAGTTGATGGCGCTGGTGCTGTTGTTGATCAGCAGCCCATTATTTGCCGCAACACATGATCTGGAAACGATCGATCAATCCCCTGCTGCATCACAGATCCACACCGATACCAAACGTATTCTGATTGCTGGCCGCCAATTCAATGATGCCATTTTCCGCGATGGGCTGGGCCGGGAGGCTGTATTCCGGGGCTGGAATGTCTCCGGCTCGACCAAACTGAATGAGAGCGGCTTCAAGCCATTCCGCTCAATAGCCGATGCCAATTCGGGCTTGGCCGATCTGCGAGCCAGAACAGGCGCCAATGTCATCCGCCTGCTGGTTGCCTGGGAAGCCATCCACCCTGCGCCCGATCAGATCAACACAGCCTATCTGGATGAGATCGCCCAGCAGATCGAGGCCGCTACGACCCGGGGGATGTACGTGTTGTTGGATTACCATCAAGACCTGTATTCCCGGCATCTGTTCAACCCCAACTCGTGGCACACCGGCAATGGCGCACCATTGTGGATCACTGCAGGCGGCAATTACCCTGCGGAATACTGCGGCATCATCTGCGTCAGCTGGGCACAGCACAACCTGACCGATGAAGCGGTGCGGCGGGCATTCCGTCATTTCTGGAACAATGCGCCGGTGAACACGCCCGTGGGCTGGCGGCGTGTGCAGGACAGCTTCATCTGGCAATTGACCGAAGCCATGCGCTATCTGCGTAACCGTCTACCCAGCACGGTTTACGACAAAGTGCTGGGGCTTGATCCATTCAATGAGCCCGTGGATGGCGGCATGGAAGGCTTGTCCGCCAAGGAATGGGACAACCGTAAACTATGGCCCTTCTATGAGCGGGTTCGCCAGGCCATGGATGTTGCGGGCTGGCAAGACAAGCCGGTGTTTGCCGAGCCTCTGGTGTTCTGGAATACCTCAGTGGGGATCGTGGCCCCAGCAACCGGTGGGCGACACCTGCAAACACCACCAGGCGGTCGCTTTGTGTTCAACACCCATTTCTACGATGCGGGGCGGCAAGGCACAGACCTACGAGCGGTCAACAACGGAGCCTACCTGACCCACTTTGAGGAGATCCGCGAGGAGTCCCGTTTCTGGCAGTCCCCGCCCTTTGTCAGTGAATTTGGCATGGGCAACGGCAAACGTGGCCATCAAGACACCAATCGGATCATCAAGGCCATGTACCAGGGGCTGGAGACAACCACCTATGGACACAACAAAGACCGGTTCATCGATGTCTATGCGCCAGTCTTGTCCGGCACACAATGGCAATGGGATCGGTACTACAACCAACACAAAGAAATCATGAACGGCAACCCGGCCAAGCTGCTGACCACCGCTGACGCATGGAATGACGAAGACTACTCCGTAGTACGGTATCAAAATGGCCAACTTGCCTACAACATCGACGCAGCAAATATCGAGCGCATCTACCCACGCCGCACCCAGGGCGATATGGTGCAATTCCACTTCAATGCCATTCCGCGCGATGCGGCGGGCAAGCCCCTGCAATGGAGCATGCTGAAGCTGGATGGGAAGGCCTGGCTGGCAGACCGTGAATTTGCGTTGCTGGTCTGGCAGGGTCGCCGTAGCGATGCCCCGACGGAAGTGTTTCTCCCCCCGCGTTTCGACCCAGCTCGCACCATTGCTGTGACCGATATGGAGATCCGCAACGGTCTGACCGTCGCGACCCGCCCGACACAAGCCCGTAACGAGATCCTGCTGACCGCTGATGTCGGCATCCAGGCAGGGAGTGGCGGGCATCGCGTATTGGTGTGGGACGACGCCGACAACCACGAGACGACCGATAGTTGGCATTTCCTGCTGTTGGTGCCACAACTGGCGGGCGAGGCGATTCCGCCAGCGGTATTGGCCGAATGGCAACGTGAGTTGAATCGTTTGTTGGTCAACGGAAAACAGAGCGTTGTCTATTTGACCGGCAGCATGACCGATGGCGGCTACCCATCGAGATGACGCAGCGCCGGCGTGGATGATGCCCACGCCGGATTGGTTGGCATGGGCTCATCGCGTGCGATCGGGCTGGCCGATGCGGGTGATGAAACCGTGTTCAACCAGCCCGTCATTGCTCCCGAGTGGGCAGCGCCGGCAAGGATTATCCACTCAGGAACACGCAGTGTTCACGTTGAATCAGCCCAATCGGGCTGATTGGTATAAACGAATGGATGCCATCTTGCGCGTAGCAACGTAAAATGAATCGTTTCATTGCCTGATTTTGCTTTGACCCATGATTATCGGTATCGACCTTGGCACCACCAACAGCCTATGCGCCGTCTGGCGCGATGGGCAGGCGGTCATGATTCCCAACGCATTGGGCCACAACCTGACCCCGTCGGTAGTGGGCCTGGATGACAATGGCGATGTGCTGGTTGGCCTGCCAGCACGTGACCGGCTGATTACCCACCCGCATCTGACCACTGCGCTGTTCAAGCGCTATATGGGTTCAGATCGCGTTGTCCAGCTGGGTCGCCAGCGGTTCCGGCCCGAAGAGCTGTCGGCGCTGGTGCTCAAATCCATCAAGGAAGACGCAGAGCGCTTTCTGGGCGAAACGGTGACAGAAGCCATCATCACCGTGCCAGCCTATTTTTCGGATGCGCAACGAAAAGCCACCAAAATCGCCGGACAGCTGGCCGGGTTGAAAGTTGAGCGCCTGCTCAACGAGCCGACTGCGGCAGCTTTGGCCTATGGCTTGAACCAGAGCGAGCTGGAAAGCCGCTTTCTGGTATTTGACCTGGGTGGCGGCACCTTCGATGTATCCATTCTGGAGCTGTTCGAAGGCGTGATGGAAGTGCGCGCCAGCGCGGGCGACAACCTGCTGGGTGGTGAAGATTTTGTCGAAGCCCTGATCGATCAGTTCATCGAAAAGGTCGGCAAACCTGCTGGGCTGACCGATAAAAAGGCTGATGCTTACCTTTATCAATCACTACGCAAGGAAGGCGAACGGGTCAAGCGTGCGCTGAGCAGCAGCGACCGCGTGGAATTCACGATCGAATACCAGAACCAGCCGCTGACCTGGGTCGTCACCGAAGCCGAATTCACCAAAATCGCGGAGCCCTTGCTGAAACGTCTGCGCGAGCCGATCGAGCGTGCATTGCGTGACGCACGTATCCGGGCGCATGAATTGAATCAGATCGTCTTGGCCGGTGGGGCAACCCGCAAGCCCATCATCAAAAAACTGGTGGCCAAGATGTTTGGCCGCCTGCCCGCCATGCACCTGAACCCAGACGAAGTCATCGCCCAGGGGGCCGCCGTGCAGGCTGGCTTGAAGATGCGCGATGCGGCACTCGACGAAATCGTGATGACCGACGTCTGCCCATACACACTTGGCGTGGAAATCAGCGAACAGATCGCGCCGGGCCGTTATCAGGCGGGGTTTTTCCTCCCTATCATCGAGCGCAACTCGGTGGTGCCTGTATCGCGGGAGCAAACGGTATCCACAGTGTTCGACAATCAGGCTGCCGTGATGGTCAGAATCTATCAGGGCGAGAGCCGGCTGATCCGGGACAATATCTTCCTGGGCGAGCTACACGTGCCTGTGCCCCCCAAGCCAGCAGGCGATGTCAGCGTATCCATCCGCTTCACCTACGATGTCAACGGGCTGCTGGAAGCCGAAACAACCGTGGACGAAACCGGCGAGAAGCGGCAGCTGTTGATCGAAGAAAACCCCGGCGTGCTGAAGCCAGAGGAAGTCAAACAGCGCCTGGCTGAGCTGGCGAAGCTGAAAATCCACCCGCGCGAACAACTGGTCAACACGGCGATCCTGGCGCGAGCAGATCGCCTGTATCAACAGACCCGTGGCGAAGAGCGCCTGTTCATCGGCCATGAAACCGCACGCTTCCAAGCAGCGCTGGAGTCACAAGATCAGGATCTGATCCAGGCGGCGCGTGAAGAGCTGAAAACCGCGCTGGATCAAGTGGAAGGCGAAACCTGGCTGTAATCAGGGAACGCCAGCCCGCCCTCGCACCCCAGGTCGGACAAGCTACGTTACAGCGTGGCTTGTCCGTTGGTATGGGGTGGCTATTTCAGCTTGTTGTAGGCGTGATCCAACTTCTGGTCGTAACGGTTTTTCGCATAGGCGGGGCCATTGTACAAACGGGCAAAAGTCGCCCAGTCGCGTTCTTTCAATGCCTCCACCATCTTGCCTTTGCGTTCGGTTTGAATGAACTGACACCACAGATCGAGCTGAGTTTTTTCGTCTGCAGACATCTGGCTGACAAAGGCGGCCACATCTGCCGCCCCACACGCCTTGAAATTCATCCCCAGTATCTGGAACATGCCCCACGAGGTGGCCAATGCGGGGATCTCTGCCGCTGTCAGTGTTCCGTAAGGCGTGATTGGAATGGGGCGGCCAGCCAATTGGGCAGCTAGGAAACTGCAGGCTTTTAGATAACGATCCCATTCTTTATCACCCACTTGGTTGAAGCGCACGTCCCAGCTGGGGTTCAAATAGGTATAGGGCTGACCTGTTTGCTGGTTGGCCAGCGTTTCGGGGTCAAGCCCTAGTTCACGTAACACTTTCCAGAGAATATGCCCCTCCAGCCGGACAATGGGTTTGCCATTTGTTGGGTAAAACCCCCGCCCGGATGATTCCACCGCCACCACTGCTTGGATAGTTGCGCGTTCTATACCCAGCGCGTTGGCAGCTGTCTGCAAATCAGCAGGAACCAAACGTGCTGGAATACCCGCACCTGCAGGTGCAGCACCAGCACCAGCACCAGCACCAGCACCAGCACCAGCACCAGCACCAGCACCAGCACCAGCACCAGCAGACATCAGCATATCCCAAGTCGGCACACCCACAACACCAGTAGCCGGCAGGCTGTTTTGGGACTGAAAGGTAACCACCGCTTGCTCCGTCCGGGGCCCGAACAAGCCGTCCTCAACCAGGCTGGCCCCGGCATTGATCAACAGCCGCTGTAGACGCAGTACGGCTGATCGGTCGCCGCTGCCTCGTTGTAAACGGGGCTTGTCAGCGGGATCGGGTTCCAGCAAGGGGCGGATGGTTTGGTCATCATCAGGGGCAACCGCTTGCGGGTCTTGCTGGCCCGTGTCGGGCCAGCGGGTAGCCAACAAGCGGTGTTTTGTCTTCAGGAACTGACTGACCTTCACCTGATCACTCTGGTTGCCGCCCAACACGATATAGCGCTCGGTCGTCTCGGCAAGCAGGAAGCCGACATGGGCACCAGGCCCTTTTCCAGGGTCGGCCTTGCCCACTTGCAACAGGACAACGATGGCGCCATAGATGGGCTGACAGGGCTCACCCCAATCGCGCCAGCTGGATGCAACCCGCAAGCCACTTGGCACATATCCGGCCTGCTTCATCACCCAGTTTGCAAAGCTGGAACACCATGGCACCTCATCACCAGGGGTATCGTTGCTGCTATCGGCACGACGGTATTTGTCGATGGCAGGATTGGATGGCAGACCGGCAAATTCCTGCACTCCCAGCTCCTGAATCGCGTAGCGCATCCACACGGGCTGCATCAGGCTGGCGGGCAGCTCATCGATCACTTGGGTCAAGGCCAGCCAAGTGATGGGGCCAACCGTGCCATCCACCGAGATATCTTGCTGGCTCTGGAATTTCGTGACGGCGGCACCCAACGCTTCATCAAACAGCTCGCTATTGGCGGGCTCGCCGGGCAGTTGATGATTGATCAGCGCTCGCCTCAGCAAGATGACGTCAGGGTGGCGCACATTGAGCTCCAGTGGCGTATTGGGCGCGGCGGAGGGGTTAGGCAGCAGGTTATTGGTGCCACTCTGTGCTGTGGGCACGTTCCAGAGCAGCTGCTTGATCCAGTTTTCATCCAGCTCCCACAGCGGCGTGGCGTCGCCCTTGTCCTTGCGGAAGGCATAAATGGCATCGCGGGTCTTGCCATCCAGCTCACCAGTGGTCGGGACACCTAATTTCTGTTGGATCTGCATGATCTGGTTTGGCGAGAGGCGGCGCTCTGCATCATTCACCGTATTGGCAAACCAGCCATCGCGCGACGGGGAAGGCGTGCCGGTGGCAGATGCCGTCGTGGCGGTCTGCTCTGCGGCTGGGGCTTGGCTGGCCAGGGCAGCTCTGAGCGGGGCGGCCCGTTTCAGTAGATCGAACCAGAACGGGGCGCCCAGCGACAAGGCAATGGTTGTGAGAAACCAGCCAAATACCAATTTTAGCCAACCCCAATACAGGGCCAGTGGGTCGTTCTGGCCCTTGATCCCATGATAATACTGCTGGAATTGCCAGGTATCTTCACCCCTGCCGATGGGAATACCGAATTCGCCTCGGCTGGCGGCAATTTGCAAACGGGTACACTCCTCTTTGAAAGGAGAACGCAGACCACCACATATGCCTTTTCCTATCGGGGCGAGGCGCTTCACATCAAAAGCAATCAGTTGGTTGGCTTGATTGATCTGCGTGGTGATCTTGTCGATCCGCGCCTTCAGATCCTTGTCATTTTTGCGGGTTGGGTCCGGGAAGGTCTGGCCGATGGCAATGATCAGTTCCGAGAGGTCATGACGGATCTGGAACAGGTCTTGGGGCGGGGTGCCAGCACAACCCGGTGCTTGGTTGGATGGCTTCAATACTTCCTCGTCCAGGTTCAAATAGCTTTTGGCAATGGATTGCCGGTTTTGATAAAGGCGGTCAATCCAGTGGTAAGGGCTGTTCTGGCAGCGCAGCGCTGGGTTGGGGCAAGTTTCGCCAGGTGAATTGGGAAGGCAGAATTGGCGGAATTCAGCGTTGTCGATCATCAAATCCCGCAGAGCCTGGGTGGCGCCGATCAAGGCGTTATCGATGTCCAGCGCGTTATTGGCACTAGCGGCACTGGCAACACTGGCGGCGCTGCTTGTCGGTGCAAGGCTGACCTTGGCCGACTTCACGGCAGCTTCCGGTGTGTCGGCCTTGGCTGCCTGGGTTGCACTGCTGGCCAATGCCTCTCGGGTGGCCGAATCAATCGACAACATATGAGCAAGATACAGCGTATCGATATTGGCGCTACATGCCAGTACAAAAGCGATGAGTAGTGTCCGGCTGTGGAGCTTACGTTTATACCAGCCGATATTGCGTTCACCTACATGACCAAACCAGGTGCCAACCGCTGCTTCGAAGCTCTCCCATGACGCTTCGTTGCCCCGCAGCAGCGGGGCCAGGCTGCCAACGATCTTATCCTTGTTGGGAATCTTGGTATTGTTGGCCATCTGCGCCATGAACTCGCCTGGCGAGCTTGGCTTTGCACCCTGGTATTGCACCAGGACATCCAGAAAAGCCTTTGCAAAAATGTCGTTGGGTATGGCGGATGGCTTGCGATCATTTTCATACAAAGATGCAATCAGGCCATGTTGATAGAAATCCTGCGTAATGCCCTGGGTAGATGTGTCTTTGCTGCCGGTTGAGCCAAATGCGGAGTGAATGGCCGACTCCATATTCGAGCCGCGTAACCCAAAGGCATGATTCAGAACGGTTTCGTTGATCTGTGTTAGGAGGATGCTGAACAACAGGTAGATCAGCATCAGGCCCAATACGACATCCAGTGCAATGGAGTTCATGGCGGCTCCTTAAAGATCAATATCGTTGTAGAAGCTCAACCCGCCGATACGCGCACAGGGCTGGCACGCACCTACCCAAGCCGGTGGCGGTACGATCCAGTCCGGGTGATAGCGGGTTGCGCCTTTTGTCGGGTCGGGTTGAATGCCATTTGCCAACGCTTGTTCGGCAATGGTCTGCGCCATCTTCAAGGTACTTTGCTCGGCGACGCTCAATTGCTCCGATCTCAGCAGCATGCGTTTGATCGTGCTGCTCGTGGCATCCCAGCAGCGGAATTGATAGGGTTTGTGGCAGACCTCGACCATATTGCAGCCCATCCACTTGCCGAATTTGCGCCGTGCCAACGCCACGGCGGCAACCGCTTGCATGGCCTCATTGCCCAGCTCCCCTGCTTCACCCCAGATGGTGCGGGCCAGCGCCTCTTGCTCATCGGAGGGAAGTGGGATGGGTGGCGAAGCTGTACCGGCCAGGGTGGGGCTGGCAGATGGCCCAGTCGATGCGCGCGGCTTGGTGATGTATTGAATTTGGAATCGATCAGCAATGGCTGATGTCTTACAGAAATAGGCCTCGCCCGCTGCCTGGGTAACACCGCAATGGATGCCGACCAGCTCATCACGCGCATTCCATACCGCAGCGCCACTGTCCCCATCCAACAAGGTGGATTCAGGCCGGTATCGGACAGCCATCCTGACGACCTGGCTAACCGCCCGCTGGTTGCCGTCATCTCGCTCCACCAGAATGGGGAAATTGTCCTCGTGCGCGATGACGATGCCTCGTACCACACCATGACTGGTCTGTACAAAGACCGTTTCGTCGGAGAGCACTGGAGCGCCCGCCTGACCGGCAGACAACAGCGTGGGGTAAAGCGGCATCAACGTCTTTGCCAGCGTGGCGTCAATATCGATCAGGGCAGCGTCCAGTTGTGCGGCATCGATACCTGGTTTGGGCTCCAGATTGGCTGCCACCCCAAAGGGAATCGACCACCGCCTATCAATGAGCAATTGACTGGAACGGAAATGCACAACCACATGGCCGCAGGTCAATAGATAGTAATTGCCCGTTGCATCCTGACATAACGTGGCAATGGTACCTTTGGTCTGTCCGTCCGATAGATTGAGCTGAAGCCTGACCAATAGGGATTGTGAGGGGTTGGGCATCTCGGGCATCCTCACCTGGTCGGTACATCATGCTTCAGTTGGATCGGCGTGGAGCGCGCATCCCCCGCCATGAAGACCAACGTGCCATCAATCGGTTTTTTCTCATCTTTCAGCGAAAGAACAACCACCAGACTTTTACCTTGCTGAGTCGTCACCATGTTCACATTGTCGGTGCCAACCCCATTCAGTGACGCGACAGGTATGGTTTTGCTGCCCGTTGCGGTGATCTGGATCGGATCTTTCGTCAAGACCTGCACGCCTCGCAGCGGCTGGATAGTGATTCGATCAACTGTTTCAGGGCCGTGGCACAACTTGAGCTGTTCATCAGCCAACGTGACCTGATTGGATATCGAATCATGGAGGCCCGAAACCGATGCCATGGCCGCCCGTAATACCTGCAGCTCCTTTTCCAATAAACGTTTGGACTTGTTGGCGGATTTACGGGTGTCGATCCCTGATTGCTGTTTGACTGGCGTTGCGTCCGTCGCTTGCTTGTCCTGCGGTGTAATCAGCTTAGGTATTTCAATCGCTTTGATCGCCTCCAAAGCCAATGCTGCATTAGGTTGTTGCTTGATGAGCTCGGTATTGACAGCATGGCTGATGGCCTCCGTGCTTCTATTCAGTGCAGCCTTGCGGTGGGCACCTTCCAATTGCTGGATCTGTTGATCTACTCGATTCAATAGGTTCTGTGCCTTGAGCACGACACTGTTTATTTCGTCAAAGTCCGGATATTGACAAACACTAGTCTTTTTCCCGCAGTTTTTATTGATGGATTGGTACAATTTACCGCCAGCTGTTCCAGCTAACGAGAGTGACGGCTGCTCACATTGCTTACCTAGGCTATTTGAGCAGGTTGGATTACTGCTTTCCTTTTCCATCTGTTCCTGAAGGTTCGAGACCGCTTTATTCAGCTTCAGAATCTGCGTTTCCTGCAGGGTGATTTCATCATTTGAAAGATACAGTAGCTTGCTTGCATGAATCTGACAGGACAAGCTTTCCATGCCAGACATCAAAATCAGCTGCCTGCTTTCCAATGGGGTGAGCCTGGATAAGGCAACGATGGCAGCAGCACCCAGGCCGTAGTTTCTGGCAGCAGCCCCACCGCCATGTGCTGCCAACTGGTAGATGGCTGCAGTACCCAGGCCAAATGCCGCATAGGTGGAAAATGCATTCTGCTTGGCGCTGAATTGAATTTCATCTTGCCATTTTTGATAAAGATACGTAGTTTGCGTTTGTGCTTTTTTCAACTCTGATTGATTATTATTTCTCCAGGCCATTCTGAATTTAAAGGTATTGAATTGAGATTCCTTATTTTCATCAGGGCAGCGTGCATTTAGACTGTCTATATATGCCTTAACAATAGCTTGGCAATCGTGGTGGTTCGACGGTGATTCTTTCTGTGGCGGGGACGAGGCGTCATTTTGTGTGGTATCTTGAAAGACCGGTTGGGTGCTGCAACCATCTGTTACACAGGTGATCGCCGTTATGAGAAAGACAAGGCGAAAAGCTGTAGTGGTTGGAATTGAATTGAAGAGAATTCTAATATTCGAACGGAGCATTACAATACCTCCTGCCGCCCCCATTTCGGCTGTATCAGTACCTCATGGCGTACTTTTTAATATTGACTTAGGATTTGCCATATTTATTCATAGCATGCGGCATTACCTTTTCAAGAAAACAGATAAGCAAATATATTGGGCATTACCATAATTACTTTATTGCAAATATGCGTATGCGTTGAAATTAAAATACCAAGTAACCCTAAAGCCAGATGCAACACCCAGCCTGCACGCAGGGTGATCCGAGCCATATCACCCTCAGCCCACGCGGGTTTCAACCATGTAAAACTGATCGAACACGGGCTCGCTCTCAAGCACCAGGTGCTCTGCTTGTCGCAGTGTGTGGAGGATGTCGCTGAAACGCTTGATGGTAGGCGGTGTCGATTGGAACTCACGGATCAGCGCCGCGATGTCCTGCGGTGTTCCGCCCCAGAGCAAAGGCTCCCCATGTGAAGTGGCATAGCGGGCGGCCCGTTGGAACGCACGGGAGTCGAGTGTGTTCAGTTGAGCGCAATCAAAGATCAGCCGACTACCAGGGGCCAATTGCTTCGTCAATGTCTGCAAGGTGTAGCGAACAGCTTGATGATCGAGGTAATAGGCCACCCCCTCCCAGATGACAAAGGTTGGCACATCGGCCAAGGCCTTACTCTGTGACAGAGTGGCCGCCCAATCGCCCATGAAATCGACGGCGATATAGTGGACGCGGCTTGGCACGGTGATCTGGTGTGCATTCAGGATGGCCAGCTTGGCGGCTTGTGTGGCAGGGTGGTCTACCTCGATGAAGTGGGTATCTGCAAAGGCGGGGCGATAGGCGCGGTAGTCGAACCCCGCTCCCAGCAACAGGATCTGGCGAAAGCCCTGTGCGTAGGCCTCCGCCAGCCGATCATCGATATACCGGTAACGCAGGGCCACTACATCACACATACCTCGCACCCCGGCCCGCAGATGTGCGCAGCCGCGCAGAACATGATACGTGAGGGTTCGAAAGGGCCCCTGCAGGATGAATCGCCAGCTTTGCCAAGGCGGTGGGATCATCTGCAGTGACAACGCATCATGCAGAATACGTTGATTGGGCGGTGCAATGCTGCAAAGCGCCCTGACTGCGGCCACATCTGCAGCGGTACGGCTGGCTCGATCGAGCATGGCGCTCTCCCTGGGCAGGTGTTGTGGGCAATCTCTGATGATGAGGGATTAGACCATGCCGACAATACCCTGGCTGACGAAACGCTGCGATTCACACGACAACGTATCCCTGTGACTGCTGGTCATCAATAGCAAACGGTGGCTGGGCACGCCCCATGCCCATCCCATACATTGTGGCTCACTGACGGCGTAACGTTCCTCTGACTTCAAACCGGATGGTTTTCTCAGGCTGAAGGCCACCTTTGAAACCCAGTCTGTACTGGCCAGGTAGTGGCTGCCACCAGATGGCGCTGGCTGGCTGTCCCAGCGGCTTGCCGTTCAGCAGCCACTGTCCGGTTGTATCGGCCTCGAAACGGACGCGTTGCCGATTGACCGGGATGTCGGGGTCCAGTGCGATGATCTCGCCATCCGTTGGGTAGAGGATAGGATTGCCAACGGTACTGGTCTGCTCGATGACCGCTGTTTCCGTGCCCGCCAGAAAGACCTCACGGCGAGGCGGCTCGACAGCGGGGGTGAATTTCACCATCTGGCGGACGATCCCTTTTGGCGGTGCAACAGGCTGGCTGGGCTGATTGGCGTGTAAACGATGCACAACTTCACGCCAGGCCGGGGCGGCTCCGCTGACACCGGATACATTCCACATCGGCTCACCGCTGAAATTGCCAACCCAGACACCAATGGTATAGCGGCTGGTGAAGCCGATGCACCAGTTGTCGCGCATGTCTTTGCTGGTGCCGGTTTTGACAGCGGACCAAACTCGCGTCGCCAATGGGTTTTCAAGCCCGAAACTACTGGCCCGCGCACCCCGATCACTGAGAATATCACCAACCAGCCAGCTGGCTGCACCATCGCTGACCTGCACGCCTCGCGGCCTATTGCCTGGGATCAGGGTGGGCGTGCTGGCTTGTCCTTGATTGGCCAGCGTGCGATAGGCATTGGTGAGTTGCCACAGGCTGACATCCGCCGAACCCAGCGCCAACGAAAATCCATAGAAGTCAGCGCTCTGCGGCAAGTCCAGACCCAGTGCGTTGAGGTGTTTGTAGAAAGGCTCAATGCCGACCAACAGCAAGGTGCGGATCGCTGGCAGATTCAATGAGCCCGCCAGGCTGGTGCGCACACTGACCGTGCCACGGAAGGACTTGTCATAGTTTTGCGGCATATACAGACCGCCTGCCGTATCGATATTGACCGGGCTGTCATCCAGCAACGAAGCAGGGGTGAGCAAGCGTTGCGCGAACGCCATCTGATACAAGAACGGCTTGAGTGTAGACCCCGCTTGGCGCTTGGCCTGCACCCCATCGACTTGGCTACGGTCGAGATTCTCGCTCACATACGCCAAGACCTGCCCGCTCCGGTTGTCGATGACCAAGCCCGCAGCATTATGGGTGTTCTGCCGCTGCAGGTCGGCCAGCTGCCGGTGCAGGATCTCACGCACCGCTCGTTGCAGGTCAGCATCCAATGTCGACTTGACCGAGCGTCCTGCTTGATCGAGCAGCCGCTGGGCGACCTCCGGCGCATCATTGATGGCCAGCCGGTTCTTATTGGCCAGGCTCAGGGCTTGGCTGGCCAGCCCTTGCAGATAAGCACAGCCCACCCGTGCCTGCATCGCGTTGGCCAGCTCACAGGCCCGTCGAGAAATGGTATCGGCACTGGCATTAGGGCCACGTAACAACACGGCCAGGATGATACTTTCACCTTGATTCAAGCCGGCAGGCATTTTGCCGAATAACAACGTGCTGGCTGCGGCCACGCCGATGGCCTCTCCTCGAAAGGGGGCCAGGTTCAGATAGCCTTCCAGAATCTGATCCTTGCTCCAATCGGCTTCCAGCGCTTTGGCAGCGCGGATCTGCCCCAGTTTCTGCAACAGGCTGCGTCCATCTGGGCCAGCTTTCAGGTCTTCATCCAACAATCCGGCCAATTGCATGGTCAGCGTGCTGGCACCTCGATTGCCACCCTCCGCCTGTTCTTTCGCGGCCCCAGCCAACGCTTGCCAATCGATGCCACTGTGTTCGAGAAAGCGGCGGTCTTCTGACAGGATGACCGCTTTTTTCAACTCGGGTGAGATATCGGGCAATGACACCCACTCAAGCCGCCGAACGTGCGGATTGATGCGCTTGCTGGCCAGAATCGCGCCTCGGCGGTCGAGCAACCAGCTTTCAGATGGCTGCCAGCCCTGCCTGACAGCTTGGAAGGCCGGGAGCGCAAAGGCGGACGAGGTACTGAGAAGCGTACAGAGTAAAAGCAGAGGGCGCTGTAATGAAATCATGGACTGGGTCGATGGCCGTCGTGCATTGAGCACGACGGCAGAGCAAGCAGGCTGCTACGACTGTGCCACAGCCTGATACGCATGGTCAGGCAGAGGCCGGTCTGCAAAGCAACGCGCCCACATGCGGTGACAATAGGCATTCAATTGAGGGTACTGGCGCGCATGATCGATGACCGGACTTTTCACTGGCGTCCACAGTAGATTGGCCAGAAACCCGAATACAGTGGCATCGAGCGTGCAGGGCTGATTCCCCATGAAGAATGGCTTGTCACCGAGAAAAGCCACAACAGCATCGATATCTTTACAGCCGAAGGCATAGATCTGCTCAGGGGTGTGATGGCCCATACCCTGACCCACGCAATCGCGCCGCAACTTGCGCTGGGCCAGGGTCTGTACCAGCTGCCGGACAACAGGTGGCAATTTGCCGAAGAACAGACCTCGCATCCAGGACCAGTTACGGTCATCCAGCCAGCGACCATACAGGGTCGGCCAATACAGGCTTTCCTCGAACATCCGTTGAAAAGCATGGGCCACGGCCCGGTCGGTTGCATCCAGGTGGTCGTCCAGCTGATCGTTGTAACGGGTTTTCAGGTGCTGGATGATGATCGACGAATCAGCAATGATCTGGCCATTGTCATCGATGAAAGGCAGCTTACGCTTGGGGGCGCGGAAAACATGATCTCCTTTGATCACTTCATAGGGTAGACCGGTCAAGCGGAAATACGTTTCCAGCTTCATGCAAAATGGGCTGATATTCGGCAGCCCCCACATGAGGGGAAATTGATAGAGCTTGATAGGTGCAGTTGGCGACATGCTGATAGCTCCGAGACAGGTTGAAATAAATTCCGGCAGATCAATGTTTGCTTTCGGTGGTCTTGCCTTTTTCTGCTTCTGCGCTCTTGTCACCCTCCTTGGCCGCGGGTTTGTCCTTTCCTTGGTCTTCCTCGGCAGCTTCGGTTTTGGGGTCAGGCTTCGGTTCGTCTGCTGGAGGGGCGATGTTGTCGATCTTCTTCTGCATCATGTAATCATGCATCTCTCGCCAGCCCGAATAGACCTCCGCCCGGTCTGCACGTGGGTTGCGCTTGTAGCAATCCTCAAGTGATCGGCCAGACAACCGACAGCCCGCACCAACCGCTTTGGCTTCACGTTGCTTGCGGTTGAGTGCATTGTTGATCTGATCGCATCCGGTGGTGCCCAGCAAGGCGACCAGCATCGAGATATGCAGTAGCTTCATATAGGTGAACCTTGTCATGGGTCGGCCATGTGGCTGGCCGACGGTCTTGTTCCACATGTTGCTGCCATTGTGCCCGATTGGTGCCACCCGGCCAATTGTGGCGCTGGGTGGCACGCGGCTACGCCCGATGTAGGTTATTGAATTCGGATCTCGTTGTTGGGCACCTCGCCAAACATCTCGGGCGCATACATGGCCTCGACCCGGGTCGGTGGCAACTGGAAGGTACCGCTATTATTGAGCCGCACCGTGTATTCAATCGACCACTTGCCCTGTGGCAACCAGTCGTAGTAAGCACGATACGCATCCATGGCTGTCTCGACATACACTGGCCAGGCACCGGTGGTCTTGTCGCCCTGGCCCAGAATCGCTGAGTCGGTTTTCAGGCCACGATTCAGCAGGGTGCTGCCGCCTGGGATCGGGTCATTGACGGCCACCCACCCCATTTCAGCCATGGCTTCAATATCCAGCTTGATGCGCATCACATCCCCTCGGCTCCAGGTGCCCGCTGTCTGTTGCACGACGGGGCTGATGGTTTTCTGGATGCGATAGCCGGTGAACAGCGGCTGCTTGAGCGGCACTGCCGCAATACTCTGAATGGTCAGCCACGGCTTGCCAGTCCCTTGCTGGGTCACAGTCAACTGGCTGCTGCCCTTGGGCCAGGTCAGCGATACCACCTCCCCCTTCGGTTGTTTGGCCCAGTCGATGGACTTAGCCTGCCCATTCACCTGAGCCTGGGTTTCACCCGTCACGGGAAGGGTCTCGAAACGCTGCGAGAAGCGATCATATGCCAACCGGCCCCAGGCATTGGCGGTGGTCAAGTCCCAATGCCCTTGACGTTGGCGACCCAGCGCGCCGTTGGCCAAGCGTGGCAGATCAGCCTGCCAGGCGGGCTCGTCCAACACCGTCAACAACAGGCGCACAGCATTGACATCTGCCGATTGCATGGCCCACCACAGCTGGTCGGTCTTGTCCGTGGTCATGGCCAACACGGTGCCTTGCAGGTTGAGACGGTTACGCAGCAATTGCAGGGCCGCTTGCAGCCTGGTGTCGCGCTGCGGCAGATCAGCAGTGCGTTTCAGGATGTTGATCCAATCGAGCAGGCTGGAGGTGGGCCAGGTCTGCGGGCGAACATCCACCGTATCCACCAGATTGGGCCTGACCTTGCTGCTGCGCGATAGTGCTTCCAGCGCCGTCAGACGGGTGACATTGGCGTTGTCCCAAGGCATGGATTGGCGTTTGATGCGCCCTTCCAGCCAGCCGATCAGCGCTGATTCCATCTGCGTCTTTTGAGCCGCCGGCAATGCCCAGCCGCGCTCATGGGCAAGCGACAACAAATAGGCCGTCAGTTCGATATTGCCCTCACTCTGCAAGCTGAAAAACTTGGCAAAGCCGTTACTGTCCAGCATGGCGGGCAAGTCTGCCGTGACGGTGTCCCAAATGGCCTTGTTGTTGAGCGCAACGGCGCGTGATGCACGTTGCTCCAGGCAGGTAAACCAGTAGTTCGACATATAGCGCTCGACACCATCCAGGCTGTCAGCCAGCTTGGCGCGGGCACCGATCTTGATAGCACCCCGCCCGACGATGGCATCATCTGGCAGCGCAACCGGCAGGCTCATCTTGCCCTCCAGCTGGCTCAAAGTGGCCTGAATGATCCGCTCCGGCACAGCTTGTTGCACTTTTTGCACCAGCTTGACCTGATCATTGGCTCTACCACCTTCCTCCTCGACGCTCACCAGCCAATCCAGCTGGGTCTGATTGATCGGCACCGTGACAGACCAGCCGATCTCTTTCGCCTCACCAGGTTGCAGGCTTTCGCTGATGGCAGCGAGCGTGCTGCCCAGGCCATTGACCTGCGCATTGGCCTTGACCTTCATCGGCTTGTCAGTGGTATTTCGCAAGGTAAAGCCCGCACGGAAGCTGTCACCCTCCCGCACCACCGGTGGCAGACCCGACAGCATCATCAGGTCCTTGGTGGCGCGGATGCTGGTACTGCCCGTACCAAACCGGTCCTGACCCGCCTGCGCCACAGCCACGATGCGGAAGCTGGTCAAGGAGTCATTCAGCGGGACCTCGACCGTAGCTTCTCCCGCTTCGTTCAGTACCACCTTGGCTTTCCAGAGCAACAGCGTGTCAAACAACTCGCGCGTCGGCATCAGCCCACCTCCACCGCCGGCAGGCAGCGCTTTTTTACCAAAGTGGCGCCGCCCGATGATCTGCATCTGAGCGGTGGCCGTGGTGATGCCATAGCCACGTTCCGCCATCATGCCTTCCAACAGGTTCCAGCTACGGTTGGGTGCCAGCTCCAGCAGCCCTTCATCGACCGCGGCCAGGGTCACTTCGCTTGGCTTGGGTAGCGGCTTGCCATCCGCCGTGCTGACTTTGATCTTGACCTGTGCCTTTTCACGGGTCTGATAGACCTGACGATCTGCATCCACCTTCACGGCCAGTTGCTGGCCCTGGTGGCCGACCTTGACCGATGCGATGCCCAGTCGATAGGCTGGTTTCCCCAGATCGATCATGGCAGTGGGTTGGATCGTATCTACCCGGCCCCGCACAGCCAGCACCGACACAAACATATTCGGCGCGAAATGCGACTTGATCGGAATCCGCACTGTGGGCTTCTGTGAGGTGATGCTCTGCACATACGCCTCGATGATACCCTCGCGTTCAACGGCGATCAGCGCCGTGGCTTGTTGGAATGGCATGCGAACTTGCAGTGCCGCCGTCTCACCCGGGTTGTAGCTGGTTTTGTCGGGGATCACGTCCATCCGGTCGCTGGTGGTACCGCCAAACCAGGCGCTTTCTTCTCCTTCGAACCAGGTTTCAGCATGGGCAAATGCATATTTGCCATCCGGGTCGCGCGTGCCGACACGGACGGTGATATCACCAGACTCCTTGCCCATCACCTTACAAAAGGCCATACCCTTGGTGTCGGTCTTCGTGTTGCATACCACACCCAGCGATTTGTGCTCGACTTGGTTTTCATAGGCATAAAAACCACCGACCAATCGCTTGCGATGCGAAAACACCCGGCTGTGATAGGCATTGACCTGTACCGGTGCATTAGCCACCGGCTTGCCCGTGTTGTCCAGCACCATGGCGGTGATGGGGATCTCTTTGGTATCGCTGAAACGATCAATGCGAACCCCCGCGACATAACGGGATGTCCACAACGGAATGGTGGTGCGCGAGGTCTGGATCTCACCATTCGGATCGGTATACTCCAGCTCGGTCAGCACCTCGGAAGGCTGGCTGATGGCCGGTAAATCGGCCAATTGCGTGCGGGCTGCGCCCTGCTTGTCCAATGTCAGGGTCTGTTCGGCCAGCGCTTTGTCTTTACTGCCAGTCGGTGCATTGCCTTCGTCATCGAAATATTCGCCACCATCCTCTTGCCAGCGGCCTTTGAGTTCAACGCTGCCTTTTTTCATGGCTTCTGAGACATCGCCATTGTTGAAGAAGAAATCCGGGTAGGTGGCAAAATTTACCCAGCGTGGACGTAAGACGGAGCGCAATTTGACCTGGCTGCCATTCGCCCCACCCCCATTGAGGTAGTTCAGCTGGATATCCAAAGGCAGGCTGCTCGGGCTGACCGGTGCGTTGGTCGGGCCTTTCACAATGGCTCGCATCAGCGGCACACGGAATTCACCGACGCGGAATGTGCCTGTGTTCTGGCGCAGCTTCTCCTCCTTGCCCTGGACCTGCAACAACGTCACCTGATACTCGCCCAACGTCGCTTTGCTTGGAATCTGCCACACACTTTCGGCACTGCCATCTTTCCAGCTGATCGGAAATTCATATTGCTGATCACTGCCAATATGCTCGATGCGCATTCGGTTAGGCAGGTTTTGGGAATCCATGGCCGCAAAACCGAGCATGGTGCGTTTACGGGCCACATGCTTCATATGCACGGTTTCGCCAGCCCGTAGCAAGCTGCGGTCAAAAATGGTGTGGATGGCACCGGGGCCTTGCCAGGCCGTGTCTGGCAGGTTGAAACGCCACGCTTCGATGCCGTTTTCCCAGTTGCTGTTGACGAAGCCGAGGTCATCTCCCTTCCGGGCAAATACATACAGCGGACAATCCCACTTCTTGGGTAAGGTCTGGCGAATCAGCGCCAGACCGTTGGCGTCGCTTTTACCCTGCCAGAGCACTTTCCCGGTGCAGTCGCGCACAGTCAGGGCGGCATCTTTCATCAGATAGCCCTTATCCAGCGTGGTAACCCAGGCCAGTGCGTTTTCCTCGCCACGCTTGAAATGAACGGCCAGATTGGTGCTGAGTGCGGCAGTTCGCACAAACATCGCCTTGCCACTGGCCAGCAGGTTGGCACCCAGCCGCTGGCTTTCGATTTCCACCACATTGAAGCCAGGCTTGCTCAGCGGGATGCCAACCACTTCCGCTTCGCGGTTGCTGGTGGGTGTAGGCAACCGGTGCTGTGTCGCGGCTTTTTCGGCAATCAGGTAGCTTTGTTCGTCATGGGCGTCTTCGTTCTGCTGCAACCGGGCCAACCACTTGATGATGGCCGTTTCGTCACTGACATTCAGCACCCGGAAAATGGCGCCCTGCGGCGGCTCATTACCAACAGGCGTGGGCGTAGCCTTGACCGGTGTCGGAAGCAAGGTATTACCCGTGCTGGCCGGCGCAATATTGGGCTGCGTGGCGGTGGGGGCAACGTATTGATTGAGGTTGCGCACCGCCACGGGCAGCAGGCCACCTGCATTGCGCTCGACGATACCGAAACTGGCGGAGAATTTTGCCAGCGGTGGGTAGGCGTCCATCTTTACCGCCATCGGGAAGGACTTACCATTGCTCAGTGAGCGGTTGGCATCGTCCTTGAAATTGGCAGGCAGGCTCAAGGTCAAGTTGGATTTTTCAGGAAAGGGGCCGACAAACCGTACCGCATCCACCCAAATATCCGTCGCCCGCTTGATCGGGTCCAACACCGTCACACCTTCGCGACCCTTAGTGAGCAGAGTGATGCGTTTACGGGTGTCCTGATCCGAAGGTTGCGCAACATAGGTTTTGCCCTCCACGTCACGCAAGGTGATCTGCTGTGCTTGGCTCCAGGCAACAGGTGCAGTGAAGTGCAACGTGATGGGCAGAATCGGCAGGCAGTTCGACTTGGCATTGCTTCGCTCACAATGCAGGCTGGCGCTGAAGTCCTGTCTGACTTGATAAGAGAGTGACTGCGCATCACCACCCGTGACACCCGTAGGGCCAGCCAAGCCCGCATCGATGACCAGATTCATCGACTTGCCGCCTGGCAGCTTGCGCTGACAACGCAATGCCTCGAAATGACGATTGGCGGGCTGCTTGACGAGCATCTTGATCAACGTGTCACGCTCTGCCGCAGACAACAAACGCGCGCCAATGCGCTCTTTGATGCCCTCCACGTCACAATGTGCGGATTTGAGCAGGCTGTTGGCCACAATAGGGCCATCGAATTCCAGGAGAAACTGCTGCTCGTCGTCGATGGATCGACCCGTGCCGGGCCAATTATTGATGACACTGGGCGAGCCGGTCGAGAAATTGAAGGCGGCAGATTCGATAGTCTTGCCAGCAGGGGTTTTCAGGTCCGATTTCAGTTTGAATTGGCAACTGGTACCACCCGGTACTTCACGATCGAAATCGTAGACCCAGTTCTGGGCATCCACCCAGCGCCCCTTGCCTGCCGTTGCACATTGAATCGTAAACGGGTCTGCGCGGCGAGGGTCCCCGAAATCCACGGCTGCATCATTGAAACGCACCTGCACTTGCCGAATATTCTTACTGATTCCTTGTGGAGAGAATTGCTCCACTTTGACCTGATCTGCCGCGCTTGCCGCACCGATCGCACCAATCATCAACCATGCCAGACGCATTATGTAATCCCTTCGAATGGATGACCATATTATCGTCAATTCTGCGTCAGGGCGCATCTCAGGCCAGTGTGGAAGGCCTGGAGCGGGGCGGACACCCACCAGAAAAGGCACTTCCATCTGCCCCCAGCACAAACAGAAGCTGTCGCAACAATGCCCCGCAGTCAGTTACCCGGCACCAGTCTGATGGTTCGATCATCCAGTATGGGATGCGTTTCGATATCCCAGCATGACCGGCTACCAGTTCAACTGTATTTCACCCATATTGCCTTACACATAGCTTGCAGATATGACATAACAAAATTCACATACCTTGACTTGCCAAAAGCCAGCACCAGCACTGAATTGGAATCGGTTACAGTCTATTTAAGACATCAATTAATTACATATATATCAATCATATAAAATACATTGCCGGTATTGTCATTCAAGCTGCAAATAGGTAGCGTAGATCCGTCCGAGTTGAAATCCACTCGACACCCGCCCCTGGATAAGCACCGGGGAGATACAAGCAAAAAAGGCTGGTTATCAACAAAAATCAAATACCTGCCGGCCATCATAAAAACCACGCATAAGCATCGATTCGGAGGAAACCATGGCCTTACCCAAAAGATTGCGTCAATTGCTGATCGGTGTCGCCAGCTTGACTGTGGCCATCACCACATATGCCAATGAGCCCATATTGACACCAGCGGGTACCCTGCCTGGGCAGCCAACTCAGGTTGATCAAGCCAAGCGCGAAACAGCTCGCCAGATTGCCAAGATGTTGGCTGATCCAGCGTTTGCCAGTGCTTTGCAAAAACAGCTGGGTCAGTCTTCTGCCCCCACGGGCAACAAGGCCGCTCCTTTACGTGCGATCTTGAATGAATACACGCAGCGCGCGCCGAGAATCAGTGCCTTCAGCCGCCAGCAAGGTGAAGTTCAATCACTGCGCCAGATGGATCAAGGCTTGTTGAATCAGAAAGGGATTGCTGCACTCAGCCAAGGGCTTTTGCAGGTTCGGCTGTATGAGCCCAAGAGCGCGCAGCTCGCTCCACAGCCAATCGATCAGATGTGGGTTGCATTCGAGCCCGCTGGTGACGACAAGCAGTGGAAGACCATTGAGGCATTCGACAGCCAAGGCCGTGTTCATTTGCTGGATGCGAAACAGGCCCCGAACTTCCCCGTGCTGGTGGCCGATATCGATGGCAAAGAAGACCTGCGGGCAGGAATCAAGCTGGCCAATCAGATCCTCACTGGCAAGGGTTTGCAGCAATCCAATGTAGCCCGCCGCGAGGTGACCACCATGGCGGCAATGGCTCAGACAAGCGGCTTTGTCGATACCGCCAAGCTCGACCATATCCGTTTGAACAAGGATGAGGAGCCCTGGATCTCTGGCGCTGCTGAAGTGTATGCCGTGGTATCTGGTGTGCAGCCGGATCAAGCCAAGGCGCAGATCCAGATCGTGGATATGCCTTATCTGGATTATGAAGGGAAAGACTATTATCCCAACCAGATCCTGATCCAATGGGCGGACTTCCGCTACGCGGCAGCCAATGTGCAGTTGTTCGAGCATGATGACAACACCAATTACAAGGATCTGGTGTTGGCCATCACCTCTGGCGTCGAAAAGATCCTCGGGGCATTCAAGCCCGAATACGCAGTGATCGGCACGGTCGCCAATGCCATCGTCCAGGCGATGCCATCACATTGGTTTACCAATGACGATGATTATCTGGACAGCTTCTACACGCTGGAGAAAAACCGTACCTACACCAATTGGATGGGCGCCGCGGGCAATGCCACGATCACGCTCTCCCCATATCGGTTGAATGAGCAGTGACCCAGTCCGTAACATAAGATCAGCAAGTATCGGGTATGGTGAGTAAATGCAGGTCACTCGCCATACCCACCCGACAGCCAGGCTTAGATTGGATCAGAATGCGCTGCAAACCGGCACAATCCCCTGCCCTGCTGTGATTAGGTGTCTGCCGCCGCGTCCATTTTACGCGGCTCAACTGCGAAGCCATCCGCGCCAATCTACCGACATCATCTGGCCGTCAGTCATTTAGTCGCTGCCAACATCCGCAAGTACCCATATAATGCGGAATCATGTTTGCCAGACGCCCCCTCAACCACGCACTTTGGCTGTCTCTGTTTGTGTTGGTGTTCACCACACTGGCACCCACTTTCAGCGCCTGGCAACAGCGTAATCAAAAAGAATGGGTGGAAATCTGTACCACCCTAGGCGTCAAACGTGTTCAGCTGGATGCTGACGGCCAATTACCAATCGAGACCCCATCCAGCGGCATACATTGTCCGTTCTGCCAGAGCCCGGCGGAGCACGCCCTGCCACTCCCTGTCTTTCTACTGCACTATCCCACGGTAACCGCCCCACCAAGGGTCAGCACTTTACTGACGCTCTTACTTGGCGCGGTCACATTGCGCGGCCCGCCAGCCCGGGGCCCGCCCTCGCTACACTGACTCCAGCCCTTGACGACTGATACAGATCGTTCTGTATCGACCTGTTGTCTGTTGTTGCATGTCTCAACAGATGTGTTGGCCCTTGCCTTCGCGACAGCAGCTGTTTGATCACCCAGGGAGAAACCAGACAAAGGCATCGGGATGTATACGTGATACATGCGGATTCCAAGCCTTGTCCCCGGATCACAGTCGCACAGCTGTTTTGCAAGCAATCCCCCGAAGTAGGCTTAAACACCGCCTCGGGAGTGGCTTGCGCGCGAGTGCACCCGTAGCGAGAAGCTCATGAACAAACGCCTCACCACCCACCCCGCCTTTCTCCCTTTTTGCCCACTCATCCTGGCACTTTCCCTCGCCAGCATGGGTAGCCAGGCCGCAACTGACACCAACAACCCATCTGAAGTGATTGTGGTCACCGGTTCGCGCACCGCCACGCGACTGAAGGACACCCCCGCTTCGATAGGCAAGATCAGCGAGGCCGCGTTGGCCCGCACGAAATCCACGTTCATCGGGGAAGCCCTCAATCAAGTATCTGGGGTCTATATGCCCAGCCTGGGTAATGAGCAACATAGCATGTCGATTCGCATGCCACTCTCGATGAGTGCTTACTATGTCTATCTGGAAGACAGCATCCCTATCCGCCCAGTCGGCATCTTCAATCACAATGCGTTGTATGAGCTCAATCTACCCGGTGCGGCATCCATTGAGGTGATCAAAGGCCCTGCCTCCTCACTGTACGGCAGCAATGCCGTGGGGGGAGCAGTCAATTTCCTGACACGACCACCCACCACCGCCCCAGAGGCCGACATTGCCGTCCAGGCAAGTAACAACGGCTTCAGACGCGCCGACGTGGAGTTATCCGCTGGGCAGGATGACCTGAGCTGGCGAGCTGCTGCTTACCACGCCCGTTCAGATGGTGGCGATGCCGACTTCAACAGCTTCGAGAAAACCAGTGCGACACTACGTGCCGATTGGCGACTCAGCCCTCGCACCTTGTTGGTCAGCACGCTGACCCACAACCGCCTGCGTACCGACACCCCTGGCGGCCAGAAGCCAAGCGATTACGAAACACGCCCCCAGTTCAGTCAACACACCTTCACATGGCGTGACGTGCGAGCCAGCAGGCTGACCAGCACCCTGCGCGGCAATTGGAATGCGGGAGGGGAAACGGCCATCAGCTTTTTTGCCAGGGATAATGACACCAACCAGCTGCCCAATTTCATGATCTTCAATACCGGCAACACCACAGCCAGCGGTCGGCAGAATGACAACCACTTCCGATCACTGGGAATGGATGTCCGTCATCGTCAAAAATGGCATGACTGGGTCTGGATTGTCGGTGCAACCCTTGATCGCAGCCCCAACGATTACAACGAACAAAACCTGAGCGTGGTACGCGACCCGCTTTCTGGCCGATACACCCGCTATCAGGTGATTGGGCAGCGGCGAGACTATCAGGTGATTCTCCACAACCAAGCAGCATACAGCCAGTTGGAATGGCAGCTGATGCCTACGGTTCGATTGGTCGGCGGGCTGCGGCATGATGCCATCCGTTACGACTACCGTAATCATCTACCGCCATCTGCCACCACCGGTGCGCCATCCGAAACACGCCGATTCCACCGCACCAGCCCCAAGCTGGGCGCTATCTGGAACATCACGCCTGCCTTGGATACTTACATCAACGCCAGTCAGGGCTTTATCCCACCAGAGGTCAGCAGTCTGTACGGCTCGCTGGATGTGCCCAATCTGAAGCCAGCACAGTACGACAACTTTGAAATCGGCACACGCTATCAGCATGGTGATTGGCGCTGGGACTTGGCTGCGTATCAACTCTCAGGTCAAGACGAGCAGGTGAGCTATACCCTGATGCCCGGCAAAAGCGAGCCACGTAATGCTGGTCGCACCCGCCATCGCGGGCTCGAATTCGGCGTGGGCTGGAAAGCCCATTCCAGCCTGCATCTGCGGGCGTCTGGCAGCTTGGCCACCCACCGCTACCTGAGCTATGCCGCCAGCCCAGCGCTTGATTACTCAGGCAAAGACATGCCCCAAGCCCCGAAATGGATTGCGAACATCGAGGCCAGCTGGCGACCGACCGAAGGCACACACATCGGCCTGGAAGCACAACGTGTCAGCAAGTGGTGGATGGACAATGCCAATACGGCCCGCTATCCAGGCCATACCTTATGGCATCTGCGCGCCAGCCAAGACATTGGCCCCTGGCAGCTCTGGACAAAGTGGATGAATCTGGGCAACAAACGCTATGCAGAAAATGCAACCTCAAGCTATAGCGGCGTCGGCCCACGTAACCCTGAGGCGCAAGACATCTATGTCAGCGGTGAAGAACGGACAGTGTTCGTCGGCGTGCGTTATCGGTTTGCGGGGTGAGGACAATCATGACACATTCCGACTCCAAACTGACTCGCCAACTGACCGCCAGCCGCTGGCTAGGACGCTGCTATCGTTGGCACAAACAGATTGCATTGGTCGTCGCCATTCCTGCCGTGTTGTGGGCGTTGACCGGGCTGGCCCACCCGATCATGACGCGCCTGTTCCCCAGCGCGCTCACCATGCAACCACCCACGGAAACCATCCAGACACCAGAAGGCCAGCCACTTGCCAGCATCATGCGCCAGGCCGGTATCCACCAGATCGAAGCAGCTTGGTTGATCGCACCGGCGGGCAGGCCAACATGGCAAATCCGTCAACCAGGGCCCGATCCCTACCGATATTTTGATGCTGTGACCGGCCAGGAGAACCCTGATGGCGACCGACAGCGAGCCATCCAACTGGCCCGTCATTTCGCAGGTGATCAGCACAGCCCCCTTCGCAATGCGCAACGGCTGACTCAATTTGATGCTGACTATCCCTCGGTCAATCGGCTACTCCCGGTGTGGCGTGTGGATTTCGACCGGCCAGATAGGCTGCGTGCCTATGTGGAAACCGGCCCGGCAAGGCTGTCTGCGCTGGTGGATGATCGAAAGGCCATCTTCCAGCAACTGTTCCGCATACTCCATAACTGGTCATGGGCTGACGACTGGCCTGGGCCAAGACGCCTGGTCATGACCATCCTGCTCATTGGCATCGCCACCACCACGGCAATCGGCCTACTGGTCTATATCTTGCAAAAGAGCCGCCCCTCGCGACCAGCCAGCCGGGTATGGCACCGCCGAATCGGCCTGCTCGCGACACTGAGTATGTTGGCTTTTTGCAGCAGTGCCGTGCTTCATCTATGGCTAAAAGCTCCGCTCGCCCCCCCTGTCCAGTTGGCCACGCCTTTTGATACCACCTTACTCACCGCCCAACCCACACAGTTGAAATCCGGTGCGGTCCTGGTCAATATCAGCGGCCAAGCTGCCTGGTTACTACCACGAATGAGCAAGGCAGGCGGAGCCGAGCATCAACACCATGCCGCGCACACAGTGCGCCACCCCACCCCGCCCGCACGCTATCTGGATGCGGCTACCGGGCAGGTCCTACCAGATGGCGAGCCTCGCCATGTCCAGCACTTGACGACCAGGCTGCTGGGCCAGCCCGCCACGGGCAATCCACGTTACCAGTGGGTTCATCGGTTCGAAGGGGAATACGGCTTTATCAATAAACGCCTGCCCGTGGTTCAGATCAAGCAAGGTGACCGCACCGACTATCTGGAACTCTCGACCGCCAGCTGGGCGGCTCACATCGAGCCTTCGGTGCGCACGGAGGGCTACCTTTTCTCTTGGCTACACAAAGCGCAATGGCTGGACCCGCTCGGGAAAAACACCCGTGATACCGTGCTGGGCTGCTTCGCCTTGCTCAATGCCATCATGATTGGCATTGGTGTCTGGATGTGGTGGAAAAAGCGCCGGTCGCCGCGCGGATCACCCCAACAATCCCACCATTCAGCTCAATAAAATCGGGCTGCTAAAGAAAAAGCCGGTCAGGTTGCCTGACCGGCTTCCGCTGCAACAAATCTCCCTCGCCCATGCTCGCCAGCACAGATCTTGGTCGTAGTGCACCAACATGCTGCCCAGACATGTCTCATTGATCGCACTGCACACATCCCAATTTACTGCAAAGACAGCACAGAGTGAAAACATTACCCAACCACTACCCACGCTGAAGCCTAGCCATCCTGTGCGCCTATATTACAAGCATGTGCCATAGCCAGCGCACAGATCAACCATTTGACATCACCCTTGTGCATGTCAATGCCAAACAGCCAGCCCAGTTGCGCACAAACAGTCAATCTATTGAATTTATTAAATAAAATAAACAACCCATCAACGTAGGCATGTCATATCACTGATAATGACCTGCATTCAGTCCAACATTGCGCCATGTCAGCTGACTGGGATTTTTTATAAAAGTTCAATCAGATTTTCGTAAGAACAATCAGATTTTTCAATCTGTATCAAAACGAAAATGAAATATATATTTGCGCCTCTTATAAAATTTAATGCAAAGCAGGTGAAGCATATCTATCACCAACACATAATCAAAAGCGTTGAGGCCTAGAAAGCTGCACTACGTCAAGCAGCCCTCTATCTCGCTACCAAAGCCATTCTGGTAGCCAATTACCTGCCTACCTTCGCTACTCAAACAAGACGATCCGTTCCAGACCGGATGACCTCACATAGTGGTCATACAGAGAGGCTTTTTTTCAAAAAATCCATCATTACCGATCAAAGCAGTCACATGGCATCTATCAATAACATGCATAAATTGGAATATGCAATGTGTAACCACCCATGACATACCCTCATCACACAAGAGACATCATGATGTTTTTATATGAAATTTTACACAACAAACCTCAACAACAACGCTTCAAAGCTCGGACAAAGCTACGTATTTTTACCAATAACATCAACTTTAAAAATACTAATCAGACTACGCCAAATTACGTAGAAATACTAACCAGCAAGTCGTACTAAATAGATAAAAATTTTCCTGAGCAATCACCATGTCATCACAAACACTCCCCCCCGAAGCGGAAGGTCCTGAAGTGGACCATGCGGCCAGTGGTCTGGCCTGCCTGGCGACCCTGTTGCAGTTCT